>NZ_JBHXRX010000005.1:0-213215 GCF_042714995.1 Streptomyces sp. NPDC058665 | reverse complement strand
CTCGTACTGGACGTACTTGAGCGACTCCGACAACGCCGCGAGCGCGCGTGCCAGGCGTCGCGGGCCAGGCGGGACTTTGAAGACACCCCCTAGGGGGTGTCTTCAACTGTCACGCCCACATCAGGGGCGACCGCCTGGCGTTCTACGCTCTTCAGGCCGCGCACAGCCGGGATCGCCAGCAGCAGTGCGCATGCGACGAGGGCCATGGACGCGGACACGTACAGCAGCGGCACGGTCCCCGCGACGAGCGCGAGCGGCCCGGCCGCCGCCTGCCCGACCGGCTTCATCACCAGCGAGCCGGCCGCGTCGTACGCGTGTACCCGGCCGAGGACATCCTGCGGGATGTGGGTCTGCACGCTCGTGTGGAACATGACGATCCAGAACGCCATGCCCACGCCGCTCACCCCGTAGCATCCGGCGATGAGCGGCGCGGGAAGGTCGAGCGCGACACCCAACGGCATGAACGCCCAAAGGATCATGGAGAGGGCGCCGGCCCGGAGAGGACGCCGCGGGCGGAGCCTGATCGCGACGAGCCCGCCCAGCACACTTCCCACTCCGAGTGACGACATGACCAGGCCGAACACCGATGCTCCGTGGTCGGTGACGAGCGTGCTGTTGCCCAGGGTCATAGCGGGGCCGGCTCCGGCCAGTTGCCAGAGCATGAAGACGACGATGACGCTCCACAACCAGGTCCTGGCCCGGAACTCGCGCCATCCCTCTACGAGATCGGCCCGGAACGAGGATGCGCCGGCCCGCTCGGCCGGGCCCATCGGGACCGAGCGAAGCCGGAGCAGACAGGCGCCACTGGCCGCATAGGTCAAAGCGTCGAGAGCGACCACCGCCGCAGGCGAGGAGACCGCCAGCAGCAGACCGGCCAGAGACGGTCCGATGATGACGGCGACGGACTCCGAGATACGGAGAGTGGCGTTGGCCTTCTGTACGTCCTGGGCTATGAGCGGGGTGATGCTGGCGACTCCCGGCTGGAAGATCGCGCTGCCCGCCCCGATCAGGGCCAGCAGCAACAGGATCTGCCACAACTGCGGCGTACCGAGCAGGAACAGCAGCGCGAGCACTCCCTGAGAGCACAGCCGGGCTGTGTCCGAAACGACCATCAGCCGCCGAGCACCGAAGCGGTCGGACATCACCCCGCCAAAGATGATCAGCGCTGCGAACGGCGCCACGAGCGCGGCAAGCGCATAGCCCACCCCACTCGCCCCGTACCCCGCCCGGATTACGGCGGCCGTGATCGCGACGGGGAGCATCGTGTCGCCCAGCAAAGAGGTCGTGCGGGCGGTGAAGAACAGCCGGAAATCCGCTGTCCACAGAGGCGGATCAGACGAGGTCTCCTTGACTTGCAGGTCACGGGTCATGTCCGAGCCAGCCACCGCTCACCGCCCCACTATGCCGTTGATTCCGACCAAGGCGACGATCTCACGCCTTGAGTGTCCTCGGTCAACGCCATTTTTTGGTCGGCACGTTCAGCGCGTGCGCGCGCTTGAAGACACCGCCTGGTGCAAGGGGTCAAGAACCTGCTTGCCGGCGACAGTCAGGCAGTGCGCCGAGAACAGTGCCCGCGCGTACTCCTCGGTCTGGAGCGACCCGGGAATGAGCAGGGGCCCGTAGCACATCCGGCTGATCGCCTCCGCCTCGATTCGAGCGAGTAGCCAACCGCCTCCGCGAGGGCCTCTTGCGTCAGGCCCACCATCCAACGCGGGCCGTGACCTCCCGGTCCCGGCCCGCGGGCCGTACAAGCCGCACCCGTACGGGTCAGAAGTCGTCGTCGAAGCCGACCGTTCCCTCCACCGCCACCTGGTACGCCGACGGGCGGCGTTCGAAGAAGTTCGTCAGTTCCTGGACGCCTTGCAACTCCATGAACGAGAACGGGTTCTCGGAGCCGTACACCGGCGCGAAGCCCAGGCGTTGGAGGCGCTGGTCCGCGACGCACTGGAGGTATTCGCGCATCGACTCCGTGTTCATGCCCGGCAGGCCGTCCCCGCACAGGTCGCGGCCGAACTGGAGCTCCGCCTCGACCGCCTCCTTCAGCATGTCGGTGACCTGCCGCTGGAGCGCGTCGTCGAAGAGGTCCGGCTCCTCCTTGCGGACGGTGTCCACGACCTCGAAGGCGAAGTTCATGTGCATCGTCTCGTCGCGGAACACCCAGTTGGTGCCGGTGGCCAGCCCGTGCAGGAGGCCCCGGGAGCGGAACCAGTAGACGTACGCGAACGCACCGTAGAAGAACAGGCCCTCGATACAGGCCGCGAAGCAGATCAGGTTCAGCAGGAAGCGGCGCCGGTCCGCCGCCGACTCCAGGCGGTCGATCTTCTCGACCGAGTCCATCCACTTGAAGCAGAACTGGGCCTTCTCGCGGATCGACGGGATCTCCTCGACCGCGTCGAACGCCGCCGCGCGGTCCGCCGGATCGGGCAGGTAGGTGTCGAGCAGCGTCAGATAGAACTGGACGTGCACGGCCTCCTCGAAGAGCTGGCGGGAGAGGTAGAGCCGTGCCTCGGGGGAGTTGATGTGCTTGTAGAGCGTCAGCACCAGATTGTTCGAGACGATCGAGTCGCCCGTCGCGAAGAACGCGACCAGCCGGCCGATCATGTGCTGTTCGCCGGGGGAGAGTTTCGCGAGGTCGGCGACGTCGGAGTGGAGGTCGACCTCCTCCACCGTCCAGGTGTTCTTGATCGCGTCGCGGTAGCGCTCGTAGAAGTCCGGATAGCGCATGGGGCGCAGCGTCAGTTCGAAGCCCGGGTCGAGCAGGTTCTTCTCAAGAGGGGTGGAGCTCATTACTGGCAGGCCTCGCAGGACTCGGGATTTTCCAGGGAACAGGCGATCGCCTCGGGGGCCGGCGTCGGCGCTGGAGCCGACCGCGCCGCGCGGGCGATCCGGGTCGCCGGGCGCGAGCGCAGGTAGTACGTGGTCTTCAGACCCTTCTTCCAGGCGTACGCGTACATCGAGCTGAGCTTCCCGATGGTCGGCGTCTGAAGGAACAGGTTCAGCGACTGGCTCTGGTCGAGGAACGGCGTGCGCGCCGCCGCCATGTCGATCAGGCCGCGCTGCGGGATCTCCCACGCCGTGCGGTACAGCTCGCGCACCTCGGCCGGGATCCAACTGAAGCCCGCCACCGAGCCGTTGGACTCGCGCAGCGCCTCGCGGGACTGCGCGTCCCATACGCCGAGGCGCTTCAGCTCCGCCACCAGATAGGCGTTGACCTGGAGGAACTCACCCGACAGCGTCTCGCGCTTGAAGAGGTTGGAGACCTGCGGCTCGATGCACTCGTAGACGCCCGCGATGGAGGCGATCGTCGCGGTGGGAGCGATGGCGAGCAGCAGGGAGTTGCGCATGCCGCTCTTCGCGACGCGCGCCCTGAGCGCGTCCCAGCGCTCCGGCCAGTTGAGCGACACGTCGTAGTGGTCGGGGTGCAGTACGCCGCGCGCCGCGCGGGTCCGCTCCCAGGCCGGCAGCGGGCCCTCGCGCTCGGCGAGGTCGCAGGACGCCTCGTACGCGGCGAGCATGATCCGCTCGGCGATCCGCGTGGAGAGCGCGGCGGCCTCGGGGGAGTCGAAGGGCAGCCGCTTCTTGAAGAAGACGTCCTGGAGGCCCATCACACCCAGGCCCACGGGGCGCCACTTGGCGTTGGAGCGGCCGGCCTGTTCGGTCGGGTAGAAGTTGATGTCCACGACCCGGTCGAGGAAGGTCACGGCGGTGCGGACGCTGTCGTCCAGCCGCTCCCAGTCCAGTTCGCCTCCCGGCTCGCTTCCCGGCTCGCCCGAATCGGTCACGAACGCGCCGACGTTGACCGAGCCTAGGTTGCAGACGGCCGTCTCACCGTCGTCCGTGACCTCCAGGATCTCGGTGCAGAGGTTCGAGGAGTGCACCACGGTGCCGGGCTCGGCGGTCTGGTTCGCCGTACGGTTCGAGGCGTCCTTGAAGGTCATCCAGCCGTTGCCGGTCTGCGCGAGGGTGCGCATCATGCGGCCGTACAGCTCGCGCGCCGGGATCGTTCTGCGGGCCTTGCCCGCCGCCTCTGCCGCCCGGTACGCGGCGTCGAAGTCGTCGCCCCACAGATCGACCAGCTCGGGCACGTCGGAGGGCGAGAAGAGCGACCAGACGCCGTCCGCGTCGACCCGGCGCATGAACTCGTCGGGGATCCAGTGCGCCAGGTTCAGATTGTGCGTACGGCGGGCGTCCTCGCCGGTGTTGTCGCGCAGCTCCAGGAACTCCTCGATGTCCGCGTGCCACGTCTCCAGATAGACGCAGGCCGCGCCCTTGCGCCGGCCGCCCTGGTTGACGGCTGCGACCGAGGAGTCCAGCGTCCGCAGGAACGGCACGATGCCGTTGGAGTGCCCGTTCGTGCCGCGGATCAGCGAACCGCGGGCGCGGATACGGGAGTACGAGAGGCCGATGCCGCCCGCGTGCTTCGAGAGGCGGGCCACCTGGTGGTAACGGTCGTAGATCGAGTCCAGCTCGTCCAGTGGGGAGTCCAGCAGATAGCAGGACGACATCTGGGGGTGGCGGGTGCCGGAGTTGAAGAGGGTGGGGGAGGAGGGCAGATAGTCGAGCCGGCTCATCAGGCCGTACAGCGCGGCCACTTCGTCCACGGCGGCCGGGGAGTCGTCCTTGGCGAGCCCGGAGGCGACGCGCAGCATGAAGTACTGCGGCGTCTCGATGACATCGCGGGTGATCGGGTGCCGGAGCAGATAGCGGCTGAAGAGCGTGCGCAGGCCGAAGTAGCCGAACCGGTCGTCGGCGGCGGGGTCGATCAGCGCGTCGAGGCGGGCGGCGTGGCGGGTGACGAACGCGGCCGTACGGTCGGCGATCAGGCCCTCCGCGTGGCCCACGGCGACCGAGGAGGAGAACGAGACGGCGCCCTGCCCCGCTGCCTCGTCCGCGATGGTGCGGGTGAGGAGGCGGGCGGCGAGGCGGGAGTACGCGGGGTCCTCGGAGATCAGCCCGGCCGCGGCCTCGGTGGCGAGTGCGCGCAACTCGGCGTCGTCCGAGGCGGCGTTGCGGCCACGGAGCGCGGCGGCGGCGACCTTGCCGGGGTCGGTGTCGGCCAGATCGGCGGTGAGGTCCGTGAGGACCCGCAGAAGGCCCGCCCCGGGGCCGTCGGCCGGCCCGGTGGTGTCTCGTTCCCGCTTCTCCCCGATCGCTGAAACCGGATCGGCTGGCGCGATGGTCACGTGGTGCTCTCCCTCGCTCGGCTCCGGGCCAGGGGGAGGGCATGACGGCGCACGCCCGCGTACGCCGGCCCGGAACCGGGCGGCGAGCGGTGCGGCGTCCGCCGGCCCAGCCTCGGAGCCCGGACGTCTCGGCACCCGGACCGGTCGATCCGGGTGCGCCGTCGGCAGGTGCTCGGACTCACGGGCACGACAAAGCGCACCACAGCACACCGTTGCGGGACAGTTCCGGATTCACACCGGATTCTCCTGCGGCGACAGCAGACTTGAGCATACATCTGGGGTTGGTTGGGAGCGCCACCCCCCACATGTTGTGTCGGGGATGACTCGGCTCAGATCTCCAGGCTGTACGTGAGCAGTGCAAGTTCCGGATACGGCGCCCAGTCCCGCTCCGGCGTCCGTACGAAGCCCAGCCGCTCGTAGATCCGGTGGGCGGACAGCATCCTCTTCTGGGTGGAGAGCCGCACCCGTACGCGTCCGGTGGCCCGCGCGCGGTCCACACACGCCCGCACGAGCGCCCCACCGACCCCGCGCCCCCGGCCGCCGGGCGCGACGGCCAGCATGCGGAACTCGGCCTCCCCGTCCACCGCGAGTTCGGCCCAGACCGACCCGGCACCGACGTAGGCGACCCCACCGAGCAGAGCCCCCTCACCGTCGACGGCCACGAACACCTCGCACCCGACGGCACGCGCCGCGACGTCGCGCAGGGTTTCCAGATAGGGATCGTCGGCCCCGAAGTCCAGCAGCCCGTCGTCCAGATAGGCGCGGGCGGTTATCTCCCCGAGCCCCTCGTACTCCGAGGGCTCGGCCGCTCTGATCGTGAAGTCGCTCTCCGACCGTGTCGTCTGATCCATGACAGCAGTGTGCAACACGGCACGGCCGGCCCCAGGCACAGGCCACCCCGGACAGCGAAGGGCCCGCCGCTCCCCGTGCGGGAACGGCGGGCCCTTCACCCTCTCAGCAGCAGCGGAAGCCCTCCCTCGGGTCCGCCTCCCTCGCGTCTGTCCGTTCGCGTTCGAAGGCGCGGCGGGTCAGTGGTTGTGCCGTCGGGTCGCAGGCGCGGGTGTGGGCCACGTAGTGGTCGTATGCCGACTCGCCCGTCAACTCCCGTACGTACCAACGGATCCGGCCCACCGCGTGGCGCACCTTCGACGTCGGCGTCACGACGGACCCGCCCCGCTGGAGCTGGGCGCCTTCGGATCCGGCGCGCCCGCGCCCGCGCCCGCACCCGCACCCGCCGCCGCGGCGGCCAGTTCCGCCTTCTCCTCCTTCGTGGGGATCAGCCCCGCCGGTGCCACGATCTCCGACTTCACGTACGGCGTCTCCGACAGCTTCACGCTCTCCGGGTGGCGGATCGCCTGGTAGCAGACCCGCCCCGCGTCGGCGATGACCACGATGATCAGGATCGCGAACAGCGCCGAAAGCACCCCGTCCACCGTTGAGTTGGTGACGACCGTGTGCATGTCGTCCATCGTCTTCGCCGGCGGGATCACCTCGCCGCTGTCGATGCCCGCCTGGTAGACGTCGCGCTGGGTGAAGAAACCGACCTTCGGGTCGTCCGAGAAGATCTTCTGCCAGCTCGCGGTGAGCGTGACCGCCGCGTCCCAGGCCAGCGGAACCGCCGTCACCCAGGCCCATTTGAGCCGCCCGGACTTCACCAGCAGCGTCGTGCACACGGCGAGCGCCACCGCCGCCAGGAGCTGGTTCGCGATGCCGAACAGCGGGAAGAGCTGGTTGATGCCGCCCAGCGGGTCGTGCACGCCGACCCACAGGAAGTAGCCCCACGCGCCCACGACCACGGCGCTGGCGAACCAGACACCGGGCTTCCAGCTCACCTGGCGCATCGGCTTGTAGACGTTGCCGAGCATGTCCTGGAGCATGAAGCGCCCGACGCGCGTCCCCGCGTCCACCGTCGTCAGGATGAACAGCGCCTCGAACATGATGGCGAAGTGGTACCAGAACGCCTTCAGCCCCGCGCCGCCGATGACGGACGAGAAGATGTCCGACATCCCGAGCGCGAAGGTCGGCGCGCCGCCCGTGCGCGACAGCAGGCTCGACTCCTCGACGTCCTTGGCCGCCTGGGCGAGCTGGTCGGGCGAGATCGTGAAGCCGAGGTTGGCGACCGCCTGGGAGGCGGATTCGACCGTGCCGCCGATGACACCGGCAGGGGAGTTGACCGCGAAGTACAGACCCGGGTCGATGATGCACGCCGTGATCATCGCCATGATGGCGACGAACGACTCGGTGAGCATCGCCCCGTATCCGATCATCCGGATCTGGGTCTCCTTCTGCACCATCTTCGGCGTGGTGCCCGAGGAGATCAGTGAGTGGAAACCGGACAGCGCGCCGCACGCGATCGTGATGAAGACGAACGGGAACATCGAACCGGCGAAGACCGGACCGTCACCACGGCTCGCGAACTCCGTGACCGCGTCCATCTTCATCGTCGGAAGCGCGACGACGACACCGATGGCCAGCAGCGCGATCGTGCCGACCTTCATGAAGGTCGACAGATAGTCGCGCGGCGCCAGCAGCATCCAGACCGGCAGTACGGACGCGAGGAAGCCGTACACGATCATCCAGATGACCAGCGTGCCGGCCTCCAGCGTGAAGGTGTCCGCCAGCGAGGACTCGGCGACCCAGCCGCCGGCCACGATCGCGAGCAGCAGCAGCGCCACCCCGATGAGTGAGACCTCGCTGACCCTGCCCGGCCGCAGCACCCGCAGATACACGCCCATGAAGAGCGCGATCGGGATGGTCATCGCGATGGAGAAGACACCCCACGGCGAGTCGGCCAGCGCGTTGACGATGACCAGCGCCAGCACCGCCAGCAGGATGATCATGATCAGGAAGACCGCGATCAGCGCGGCGGCGCCGCCGAACGGGCCGATCTCGTCACGGGCGATCTGACCGAGCGAACGCCCGTCGCGGCGCGTGGAGAAGAAGAGCGTGACCATGTCCTGGACCGCGCCCGCGAAGATGACGCCCGCGACGATCCAGATGGTGCCCGGCAGATAGCCCATCTGCGCGGCCAGCACCGGCCCCACGAGCGGCCCCGCGCCCGCGACGGCCGCGAAGTGGTGGCCGAAGAGCACACGCCGGTCGGTGGGGTGGAAGTCGACACCGTTGTCGAGCCGTTCGGCGGGCGTGGCCCGCGTCTTGTCGACCTTCAGCACCCGCCGCGCGATGAATCTTGAGTAGAAGCGGTAGGCGATCGCGTACGAACCGAGTGCCGCCGCCAGCATCCAGGCGGCGGAGATCTCCTCTCCGCGCGACAGCGCGAGGACACCCCAGCCGACCGCGCCCACCAGGGCGACGAGCGCCCAGATCGCGATCGATCTCGGCGTCAGACGCCCGGACGAGTTCGTCGAACCCGATGAGTTCTGCGCGGAACTTGCTGGTGCCGGCTCTGGCATGGCGAGTCGTCCCCTCACTGGTCACCTGCTGAAACTCGCAGGAAATCTAAGGGACCTTCTCGGCACGCGTCACCCCCCGGCCGCGTTTCGGTAGGACAACGTTGTACGTGCCCCACGCGCGCGCCGGTTACTCAACGCCCAACCTGGCGTGGGCTGTTGCCGGACTCAGTCGGTGGGCCGCCGCAGCCGCGCCACGAACTTGTACCGGTCGCCCCGGTACACCGAGCGCACCCACTCCACCGGCTCCCCCGCGGTGTCGATCGAGTGCCGCGAGAGCATCAGCATCGGCAGGCCCACGTCCGTACCGAGCAGCCCCGCCTCGCGCGGTGTCGCCAGCGACGTCTCGATCGTCTCCTCGGCCTCCGCCAGATGGACTCCGTACACCTCAGCCAACGCCGTGTAGAGCGACGTGTACTTGACGAGCGAGCGCCGTAGCGCGGGGAAACGTTTGGCCGAAAGGTGTGTGGTCTCGATGGCCATCGGCTCGCCGCTCGCCAGCCGCAGGCGCTCGATGCGCAGCACGCGTCCGCCGGCGGTGATGTCGAGCAGTCCCGCGAGCGTGTCGTCGGCGGTGACGTAACCGATGTCGAGCAGCTGGGAGGTCGGCTCCAGGCCCTGCGCGCGCATGTCCTCGGTGTACGAGGTGAGCTGGAGAGCCTGCGACACCTTGGGCTTGGCCACGAACGTGCCCTTGCCCTGGATCCGCTCCAGCCGCCCCTCGACGACCAGCTCCTGGAGCGCCTGGCGCACCGTGGTGCGCGAGGTGTCGAACTCGGCGGCCAGGGTGCGCTCGGGCGGTACGGGCGTGCCCGGGGGAAGCGTTTCGGTCATATCGAGCAAGTGCCGCTTCAGCCGGTAGTACTTGGGTACGCGTGCGGTACGGGTGGCTGCCCCGTTCTCGCTCTCGGTGCCGCCCCCTTCCGTGGCCATGGTCTGCCTTCCCGAGTCCTGCGCTGCTGCCGTCACCGGCTCCTCCGTCTGTCGCGGCTCACATGGTGGCACGGTCCGGTCGCGGGTCGTCTCCCCGATCCAGGTGTCGGTCCGATAACGGACACGACAGCCCTCTTATACACCCTTGACACCCCTAAAGGTCTAGGCCAAGCTCCCCGTACTGGTCTAAACCATTAAAGACCAGGTCCCAGCCCCGGTGGTACTCGTCGTAAGTCTTCGCGGTGGGGAGGGGGTTGCAGGAATCCCTGAGGAGGGTGGCGTGAAGCGCAAGCTCATCGCGGCGATCGGCGTCGCGGGCATGATGTTCTCGGTCGCGGCGTGTGGATCCGACGACAGTGACTCGGCGAAGGACCCGAAGGACCGCAAGGACACAGTCACCGTCTGGCTGATGGTGGACGCGCAGAGCACCTGGCCGGAACTGGTCAAGGACGTCAACGCGCAGTTCAAGGAGAAGTACCCGAACGTCAAGGTCGACGTCCAGTACCAGCAGTGGGCGGACAAGGCCAAGAAGCTCGACACCGCGCTCGGTGGTGACAAGTTCCCGGACGTGGTCGAGCTCGGCAACACCGAGACGATGCAGTACATCCTCAACGGCGCCGTGGCCGAGGTGGATCCCAAGAAGTATGACAACTCGGACACTTGGATCCAGGGCCTCAAGGACACCTGCACCTTCGAGGGCAAGCAGTACTGCGTGCCGTACTACGCCGGTGCGCGCGTGGCCATCTACAACACGGACATGCTCAAGAAGGGCGCCGGCCTCGACACGCTGCCGGAGACCGAGGACGAGATGCTCGCGGCCATGGACAAGGTCGCGAAGGAGAACGGCAAGAAGGACAAGCGCTCCTCCAGCCTCTACCTCCCGGGCCGTTACTGGTACGCCGCCATGTCCTACGTCGCCGCGTACGACGGCAAGATCGCCGAGTACGACGAGGGCGCGAAGGAGTGGAAGGGCACGCTCTCCTCGCCCGAGGCGCAGAAGGGCATCCAGCACTTCATCGACCTGGTCAAGAAGTACAACAAGGCCGACCTGACGAAGGACGAGCAGGACCACGCCAATGTGATGGCCAACGAGAAGGCGGCCCTCATCTACGGCAACGGCTGGGAGTCCGGCTCCGTCATCGACGGCGAGAACAACGGCAACCCGAAGCTTGAGGGCAAGATCCTCACCGCGGGAATGCCCGGCCCGAACGGCAAGGCGCTGCCCTCCTTCATCGGCGGCTCCGACCTCGCCATCACCAGCAAGTCCAAGGTCCAGGACCTGGCCGAGGACTGGGTCTCGATGTTCACCAGCGAGAAGTCCATGAACGTCCTCGCCGGCAAGAACATCCTCCCGAACAACGAGAAGCAGCTGGAGCCGCTGAAGGCGAAGCCGGAGACGGCGCCGATCGCCAACGCCGTGCCCGACGCGTGGTTCACCCCGATCGCGCCCGGCTGGACCTCCATCGAGAAGGAGGAGGTCCTGGAGAACATGCTCCTGTCGATCCTCAAGGGTGACTCCGTGGCCGACGCCACGAAGACGGCCGACTCGAAGATCAACGAACTGATCAACGAAGAGTCCTGACCCCCAGGGTCCTGACCTCAGGACCTGGGGCCTCCGGCGCCCCCGCCCCCGGAGGCCCCGTCGGCTCAACGGCGGGCGGGCGGGGGTCCGGTCACCACCGGGCTCCCGCTCCCCGCCCTTTCGGGCGCGGAATCGGTGCAGAGAATGAAACGGAAGGTCAGTCACGTGACTGCTGCCGACACGCAGGAGGCCGCCGGACCGCCGGCGCCCCCGGTACCGCGTGACCCGAAAGGGACAGCCGGCCGGCCGGGCCCGGCGAAGGAGACGGCCGGGGCACCCGGGAAGAGACGCCGCAAGAAGGGCGAACTCCTTCCCTTCCTGCTGATCCTCCCGGCGATCGTCGCCATCGCCGCCGTCTACGCCTTCCCGCTCGCCAAGACCGTGATCATGTCCTTCCAGGACATGGGCCGGCGCGAGCTGTGGACCGGCGAATCACCGCCCTGGGTCGGCTTCGAGCAGTTCACCAACATCCTCGGTGACTCCGAATTCTGGTCCGTCACCGGCCGTACCGTCCTCTTCATGGTCGTCTGCGTCGGCCTCACCATGGCGCTCGGCCTGCTGGTCGCCATGATGATGACGCGGCTCTCCACCTGGGTGCGCCTGACGCTGACCGCGGCGCTGATCGCCGCCTGGTCGATGCCCCTGATGGTCGCCGCCTCGATCTTCCGCTGGCTGTCGGACTCCGACTACGGCCTGCTGAACACCCTGATAGCCAAGGTCGCCGGCGACGACTTCCTCGGCCACAACTGGTTCCTCGACCCCTGGCAGGGCTTCGGGATCATCACGCTGCTGGTGGTCTGGGGCGCCGTCCCGTTCGTCGTGATCACGCTGTACGCGGCCCTCACCCAGGTCCCCCGTGAGCTGGAGGAGGCGGCGGCCCTCGACGGCGCCAACGTCCGCGGCGTGTTCCGCTTCGTGACCTGGCCCGTCATCCGCCCGGTCTTCGTCATGGTCACCACGCTCTCGGTCATCTGGGACTTCAACGTATTCGGCCAGATCTGGCTGTTGCGCGGCAACAAGCCCGAACCTGAGTACGAGACCCTCGGCCTCTACTCCTTCTCCAAGGCCTTCGAGTCCACCTCCTTCAGCCAGGGCACCGCGATCGCCCTGATCACCGTCCTTCTGCTCTCCGGCGTGGCCGTGTTCTACCTGCGTCAGCTGATGAAGACAGGAGAGGTCGAATGAGCACCTCAACCTCCACCGCTCCCGCGCCCGTCCCGGCCACGCCCCCGGTCGCCAAGCAGAAGCTGCGTCCGGACCGCAAGAAGACCCGCGGCGTCTACGACGTACTGGGCCTCCTCTTCGCCGTCGTCATGGCGTTCCCGGTGTACTGGCTGGTCATCAGCTCGCTGCGGCCCAACCACGAGATCCGGTCCTACGACCAGACGCTGTGGCCGTCGTCGATCACCTTCGACAACTTCGCCCGCGCGGTCGACCAGCCGAACTTCGCCACCGCCGTCCAGTCCAGCCTGATCGTCTCGGTCACGGCGGTCGTCGGCGGCATGATCATCGCGACCCTGGCGGCCCTCGCCATCGGCCGGTTCCGGTTCTTCGGCCGCCGTGCGCTGCTGATGGTGCTGATCCTCGTCCAGATGCTGCCGCCGACGGCGATGCTGATTCCGATCTACGCCCAGCTCAACGCGATCGGGGGCCTGGACGAGTACTGGGGCCTGATCATCGTCTACCTGGTGTCGACCCTGCCGTTCGCGATCATCATGATCCGCGGCTTCGTCGTGAACATCCCGGTGGAGCTGGAGGAGTCGGCCATGGTCGACGGCTGTACGCGGATGGGCGCCTTCCGGCGGGTGATCTTCCCGCTGCTTGCCCCGGGCCTCGCGGCGGCGTCGATCTTCGCGCTGGTCAACGCGTGGAACGAGTACCTCTTCGCGTACATCCTGATCAACGACAACTCCAAGTACACGCTCAATGTGTGGCTCATGACGTTCACCACCGAACGCGGCACCGACTACGGGGCGCTGATGGCGTCCTCGACTCTGATCGCGCTGCCTGTGGTCGTGTTCTTCATGATCATTCAGAAGAAGATGGCGACCGGTCTGACATCCGGCGCGGTAAAGGGATAGCGCCGGATGACCACTCTCACGCACAGCTCGGACACGCTGACCCGCGACGCCCTCGCGGTCCTCCAGCCCGGCTTCCGCGGCACGACGGCCCCGGACTGGGTGCTGCGGCGCATCGGCGAAGGTCTCGCGTCCGTCGGCCTGTTCGGCCGCAACGTCAGCTCACCGGACCAAGTGGCCGCGCTCACCGCCCAGTTGAGGGCCGAGCGGGACGACATCCTCGTCGCCATCGACGAGGAGAGCGGCGACGTCACCCGTCTCGAAGTACGGGACGGGTCGTCCTTCCCCGGCAACTACGCGCTCGGCTCCGTCGACGACGTCGACCTCACCCGGGCGGTCGCGCACGAGCTGGGCGGCAGGCTCGCCGCGTGCGGCGTCAACTTCAACTGGGCGCCGTGCGCCGACGTCAACTCCGACGTCAACAACCCGGTCATCGGCGTCCGCTCCTTCGGAGCGGATCCCGCGCTCGTCTCCCGTCACACGGCCGCCTATGTGGATGGACTCCAGTCCGCCGGGGTCGCGGCCTGCACCAAGCACTTCCCCGGACACGGCGACACGGCGGTCGACTCGCACCACGCGATGCCGCGCATCGATGTCGACTCCGACACACTGCACGCCCGTGAGCTGGCACCTTTCCGGTCGGCGATCGCCGCGGGTTCCAAATCGGTGATGAGCGCGCATATCCTGCTCTCCGCCCTCGACCCGGACCGCCCCGCGACTCTCAGCCCGCGGATCCTCACCGGGCTCCTCCGTGAGGAGCTGGGCTTCGACGGGCTGATCGTCACCGACGGCATCGACATGCGGGCCATCGTGTCGGCGTACGGCATGGAGCGCGGCTCCGTCCTCGCGATCGCCGCGGGCGTCGACGCGATCTGTGTCGGCGGCGGCCCGTCCGACGAGGGGACCGTCCTGCGGCTGCGCGACGCGTTGGTCGCCGCGGTGCGGGAAGGCGAACTGCCCGAGGAGCGACTGGCCGACGCGGCGGCGCGGGTACGCGCCCTCGCCGACTGGACGCTCCGGGTGAGGGGGGCTTCGGGGCCGGGCGCGGCAGCACAGGAGGGGACCGCGCCCGGCATCGGCGGTACCGCCGTGGCCGGGGGAGCCGGCATCGGCCTGGTCGCCGCGCGCCGTGCCGTACGGGTGACGGGGACGATCGAACCTCTCAAGGAGGCGCCGTACGTCGCCTCCTTCGCGCCCGCCAGGAACATCGCCGTCGGTGACGAGACCCCCTGGGGTGTCGCGGCCGAACTGGCGGCGCTGCTGCCGGGCACCGAGTCCGGTACGTACGACAGCGGGAGCGGCGCGGCCGAGGTGCTGGCCGCGGCCGGGGAGCGCGGGATCGTCGCCGTCGTACGCGACGTGCACCGGCACTCCTGGATGGCGGACATCCTGGACGGCATCCTCGCGGCCCGCCCCGGCACGGCCGTCGTGGAGATGGGCGTCAACCATGCCGAGCCCATCGGAAGCCCGCACATCGCCACGTACGGCGCCGCGCGTGTCTGCGGCCGGGCGGCGGCGGAAACCCTGACGGGCCGCGCCTGAGCGCGCGCCCACACGCACGACGGAGGCCGGGGACCTTGGGGGGTCCCCGGCCTCCGTCGTACGTATGCGGCGTGGTGACTAGATGCCCTGCCAGTCCGGCTTGGCGGCGTAGGTGTCGCGGAAGTAGTCCGCGAGCTTCAGCTTGGACGCGGCGGCCTCGTCGACCACGACCGTGGCGTGGGGGTGCAGTTGCAGCGCGGACGCCGGTACGACGGCGGCCACCGGCCCCTCCACGGTCTGCGCCACCGCCTCGGCCTTGCCCTCGCCCGTGGCCAGCAGCACGAGGTGCCGGGCCTCCAGGATCGTGCCGATGCCCTGGGTGATGACGTGGTGCGGGACCTCGTCCGGGCTGTCGAAGAACCGGGCGTTGTCCTGCCGGGTCTGCCGGGTGAGCGTCTTGATGCGGGTGCGCGAGGCGAGCGACGAGCACGGCTCGTTGAAGCCGATGTGCCCGTCGGTCCCTATGCCCAGCAGCTGGAGGTCCACCCCGCCGGCCTCGGCGAGCGCTCGGTCGTACGCCTCGCACGCCGCCTGTACGTCATCGGCGGCGCCGTCAGGACCCATGAAGGCGCTCTCGTCGAGCCCGAGCGGCTCGACGACCTCGCGCAGGACCACGGAGCGGTACGACTCCGGGTGCCCGGCCGGCAGGCCGACGTACTCGTCCAGCTGCGCGATACGGGCGCCCGACGCGTCCACATCGCCGGCCCGGACCTTGGCCGTCAGCGCCTGGTAGATCGGCAGGGGAGTCGACCCTGTGGCCACCCCGAGCAGCGCGTCGCGCTTACGGCGCAGCAGACCCGCGATGGTCTCCGCGATGAGTTCGCCGCCCGCGTCGGCGTCCTGGACGATGACAACTTCCACGCTGCTCCTGCCGATCTGGTGAAGGGTCCTCCGACAAATGTGGTATAGACCAATCTAGCAGAGGGTGCGACGTCGGCGGGGCCCGTTCCGCCGGCGGGAGAACGGGTTCCCGTGGTCGACTTGTCCGGGCCCTCCGGGCGCCGTCCCCCGGTCATCTTCAGCCATCTGGAGGCACCCGGCATGTCCGCGACGAATTCCTCCGCAGCGGCCGCGCGGCTCGCGCGGACCGAACCGCCGGGCCGGATGATGGCCACCGAGATCGCCGAACAGCCGGCGATCCTGCGCCGCCTCCTTGAGGAGGGCGCGCCGCGCATCCGTACCGCGGCCGCCGAGACCGCCGCCCGCGGACCCCGTTCAGTCCGGGGGCTCGCCCGACCTGGTGGACTCCACCCGGGCCGCGCGTGCGGCGGGGGCGACCACCCTCTCCGTCACCAACAACCCCGACTCGTCCCTGGCCGCCGTCTCCGAGTTCCACATCGACATCCTGGCCGGCCCGGAGAAGGCCCTCCCGGCGACGAAGACGTACACGGCCTCCCTCCTCTCGCTCCTCCTCTTCGTCGAGGTCTGGACGGCGGTGACGGGTCCGCCGCGAACGTCGTGCCCGACCTCGCGGAGCGGATCCTGGACCGCGCGGACGAGGTCCGCACCCTCGCCTCCCGCTACCGCTTCGCGGAACGGATGGTCATCACCTCGCGCGGCTACGGCCACCCGACGGCCAAGGAGGCGGCGCTCCAGCCGGTCCTGGAACGGCTGCGCGGGCGGGGCGCCGACCTGTGCGTCGTCGGGCCGGTGTCCGAGGTCGCCGAGACCCGCTGAGCGCTGACCCGTAGGCCCCCGGAAACACCCACGGGCCGCGGCGCCAGGACGGGACCCTCAGCCCGTCCGGCACCGCAGCCCGGAGTTGCAACGGCCACGAAGGCCGTGAGAGAGGTATCGACGCAGTCAGGGCAGAGAGCGCCGGTTACCCCGTTTCCGTCCTCCTGTGCGGGGAGGGCGGAAGCTTTACCCAAGCATTGTGGACTAGACCATTCCCGTCTGTCCATCGATCGGGGCAGACATTTTCCAGCCCTTCCATGACCACGCCGAACGGGCCGTCCCGGTTCACCCCACGGGTACGCTCGCACCTGTGCCCTCCATGAACGACCTCGTACGCCAGCACACCGCCCTGACCGAGTCCGATCTCGAATGGCTCCATCTGCTGGTCTCGGAGTGGCAACTGCTCTCCGACCTGTCCTTCGCCGACCTGGTCCTCTGGGTCCCCACCCGCGACGGCGCCCGTTACGTCTCCGTGGCCCAGATGCGCCCCAACACGGGCCCCACGTCCTACCAGGACGACATGGTCGGCCACCTCGTCCCCCGGGGCCGCAGACCGCTCCTGGACGCCGCGCTGGACGAGGGCCGGATCGTGCGGGAGGGGGACCCGGAGTGGCGCGAGGAGGTCCCGGTGCGGGTCGAGTCCATCCCCGTACGCCGTGAGGGCCGCGTCCTCGGCGTCATCGCCCGCAACACCAACCTCCTCACGGTCCGCACCCCGAGCCGGCTGGAGCTCACCTATCTCCAGTCGGCCTCCGACCTCGCGCAGATGATCGCCGCCGGATCGTTTCCCTTCCCCGGCCAGCAGGTCGACATGGACGCCTCGCCCCGTGTCGGAGACGGCCTGATCCGCCTCGACGCCGACGGCCTCGTCCAGTACGCGAGCCCCAACGCCCTCTCCGCGTATCACCGGCTGGGACTCGCGTCCGACCTGGTGGGACACCACCTCGGACAGACCACCGACGAACTGGCCCCGGTGCGCGGCCCGGTGGACGAGGCCCTGGTCAAACTGGCCAGCGGCTACGCCCCGCGCGAGACCGAGGTGGAGAGCACGGGCGGCGTCATCCAGCTCCGCGCCATCCCGCTCAAGCCGAAGGGCGTCCGGATCGGCTCGCTGATCCTGTGCCGGGACGTCACCGAACTGCGGCGGCGTGAGCGCGAGTTGATAACGAAGGACGCCACGATCCGGGAGATCCACCACCGGGTGAAGAACAACCTCCAGACGGTCGCGGCGCTGCTCAGGCTCCAGGCCCGCCGGATGGACTCGGAACAGGGCCGCGAGGCCCTCAACGAGGCGGTGCGGAGGGTCGGTTCCATCGCCATCGTCCATGAGACGCTGTCCCAGAATCTGGACGAACGGGTCGAGTTCGACGAGATCGCGGACCGGGTGCTCTCGATGGTCTCGGAGATCTCACCCGGCAAGACGGTCCGCCGGACGGGCAGGTTCGGCATCCTGGACGCCGAAGTGGCCACGCCGCTCTCGATGGTCCTCACCGAGATCCTGCAGAACGCGCTGGAGCACGCGTTCGCGACGGGAGAGCAGGGCACGGTCGAGGTGCTCGCCGTGCGCGGCGGCGGAAGCGGCCCCAAACGCCCCGGCGACGGCGGCCGTTCGGACGCCCGGCTGCTCATCACCGTCCAGGACGACGGCCGCGGACTGCCCGAGGGCTTCGACCCCCGGCGGGCCGGCAATCTGGGTCTGCAGATCGTACGGACGCTGGTGGAGGGCGAGTTGGGCGGTGGATTCGACATGCTGCCCGGCCAGGAGCGGGGCACGCGCGTGATCCTCGACATCCCGGTGGAGCCGCACAAGTGACCGACGCCTGAACGTCTTTCACAGCAACGAGCCCCGGACCGTGGTGACGGTCCGGGGCTCGGCCTCAAGCTCTATGACGTTTGCGCATCGGGGGGTACTGCGCGCTGCGGCTCGGGGGCGGGGTTATGCGTACACGCTGTACGCGCCGCCTAGCTCAAGGTCGGTGCGGGGGCTCAGGCGGTCGCGTTACGCGCCCGGTTGCGAGCGGCACGGCGCTTCATCGCGCGGCGCTCGTCCTCGCTGAGGCCACCCCAGACACCCGAGTCCTGACCGGACTCGAGCGCCCACTGCAGGCACTGCTCCATGACGGGGCAGCGACGGCAGACGGCCTTGGCTTCCTCGATCTGCAGCAGCGCAGGACCGGTGTTGCCGATGGGGAAGAAGAGCTCGGGGTCTTCCTCGCGGCAAACGGCGTTGTGACGCCAGTCCATGGCTGCTACCTCTCTGGGTGTTACGTGCGGATTGCTTGTGAATGTGAACGCTTTCACGAATCCCCCCGCAAGGGAAGGGCTGACTCCCAGATGAACTGGTGTCGTCCTGGTTTGAGGAGGGGGTTCCGGAGCTCAGCGGAGGCCGGTGTTGCGGGCCGTCCCGAGCGCCATGTAGAGATTCGCAAACCTCGGCGGCGGATACAACCCCTTCCGGAAAGTTTTTTTTGATTCCTCGGTGTCGACTCGGTCACAGCCGTACTTCCATGGGGTGGAGGCTGGCCTAAACGTTCGAGTGAAAGGACTTTCCCTACTTCCACTCACACAATCACACGCAGTGCACGGCGTACGCCTGTGAACGTCACGCTCGTTCGCAGTCCCAGGTGGTCGCCATCCATCTGGAAGGGCAGGGGGACCTTCGATTGCAAGGTGAAGTCGGTCAGGTCGTGAAGTGAGACCGCGTGCTTGCCGTGCGGCCCCCGTTCGGGGGTCGAATTGAGCAACTGCGTCGCATAACGCGCCACCGCCGGAGTCGACAACTTGCTCAGTCCGAGCACGTCCAGAGCGGTGTCGAACGAGGCGGCCGGAGACGCGTACAGCGGACGATTGCCCAGGTAGGACCAGGGGGCGGTGTTGCAGACTATCGACAGGACGAGATCATCGACCGGCTTCTCACCGGGCCGTTCGAGAGTGATCATGCCGCGCCCGCGATGGGGTTCGTCGAGGAACTGCCGTACCACTTGGCGGACATAGAGCGCGTGCGTCGAACGCTTACCGCGCTCCCGCTGTTGTTCGACCCGGCCGACCACTCCCGCGTCGAATCCGAATCCCGCGCAGAAAGTGAACCAGCGCGAAGGAACTGATTCGTCGTCGGTTCCGGGAGTCCCGGCCGCCAGTCCCAGGCCGACAGTGCGTTCGCTGTCGTTACTCAGCGCGTCCAGAATGGCGCCGGTGGCCTCCACGGCGTCATTGGGCAGCCCCAGCGCGCGGGCGAAGACATTCGTCGAACCGCCGGGCACGACCGCGAGCCGCGGCAGTTGGTCGGGGTCGGGGCCGCCGTGCAGAAGGCCGTTGACGACCTCGTTGACCGTGCCGTCGCCGCCCAGGGCCACGACCAGCTCGATGTCGTCGGAGTCGGCCGCGCGCCGCCCGAGATCGCGGGCGTGCCCCCGGTACTCGGTCGTCACGGCCTCCAGCTTCATCTCGCTGGCGAGCGCGTGGATGAGTACGTCGCGTGTGCGGGCACTGGTGGTGGTTGCTGCCGGATTGACCACAAGGAGTGCGCGCATACCGAGGAGATTACCGGCCACGGACCCCTGCCCCCTCCCCGGGCGGTCCGCGCCCCGCCCGGGGGCACGCCGCCCGCCGGGCACCGGCCGCTACGCTGCTGGGGTGAGCAGCTCAGACCAGAACACCGCAGACCCGAGCCCGCGACCCGGCCGGCTGACCGCCGCCGCCGTCTGCGCGGGGCTCGAAGCCCTCGCGCTCGTCGCCGGCGGCGGGTACCTGCTCGTGATGGGTCTGCTCGGGCGGCCCGACAGCCCCCGGCAGGCCGAGATGGGCGGTCTCACCCTCATCGCCCTCGGCCTCATCCCGCTGCTCGCCGCCCGCGGACTGCTGCTGCGGCGCGCCTGGAGCCGCGGCCCCGCCGTCGCCACCCAGATCATGGCGCTGCCGGTCGCCTGGACGCTGCTGACCTCCGACGGTGCGCTGATTCCCGCGGGGATCGCGCTCGCGGTGACCGCCGTGTCCGCGCTGGTCCTGCTCGTCAGCCCGACGACCACGGAAGCGCTCGGCATCAGCGGCCCGGACCGGGCGTAGGCCCCGTCCGGGCGATCCTGGCCGGACGCGGCGATCGCCGGACGCTACTGAGCGGTCCGGCGATCGAGGGCGGTTCACTCCTCCACGAGGAGCTTCTCGCGCAGCTGCGCCAGCGTCCGTGCCAGCAGTCGTGAGACATGCATCTGGGAGATGCCGACCTCCTGCGCGATCTGCGACTGCGTCATGTTGCCGAAGAACCGCAGCAGCAGAATCCGCTTCTCCCGAGGCGGCAGATCCTCCAACAGAGGCTTCAGCGACTCGCGGTACTCGACGCTCTCCAGCGCCTCGTCCTCCGAGCCGAGCGTGTCCGCCACCGCCGGGGACTCGTCGTCCGTGTCCGGCACGTCCAGTGACAGCGTGCTGTACGCGTTGGCCGACTCCAGCCCTTCGAGGACCTCTTCCTCGGAGATGCCGAGACGGTCCGCCAGCTCGTGCACCGTCGGCGAACGCCCGTGCTGCTGCGAGAGTTCGGCGGTCGCCGTCGTCAGCGACAGCCGCAGCTCCTGGAGGCGGCGCGGCACCCGCACCGCCCAGCCCTTGTCACGGAAGTGCCGCTTGATCTCGCCGACGACCGTGGGCGTGGCGTACGTCGAGAACTCGACACCCCGCTCCGGGTCGAACCGGTCCACCGACTTGATCAGGCCGATCGTCGCGACCTGCGTCAGATCGTCCAGCGGCTCGCCGCGGTTGCGGAACCGGCGGGCCAGATGCTCCACGAGCGGCAGATGCATCCGCACCAGCTGATTGCGCAGCAGCGCCCGTTCGGGCGAGTCCTCGGGCAGCTTGCGCAGCTCGATGAACATCGCCCGCGCCCCGCTGCGGTCATGTGGATCGTGTTGCCTGTGCTCGCTCATCGTGGCCGCCCGCTCTGCCTGCGCCTGCTCCGCCCCGGCCGTGTGGCCGTCAGGCCCGTCCACCGGATGGGGCCGGGCCTGCTGCTCCGGAATGCCCGACGGCACGAGCGCCGGATCCGCCGGAACCTCATGCCCATCGCGCGGATCCTGTGGGACCCGCTCCTCGTCACGCACCGGACCGTCCCCGTTCCTCACGCCGGCCCGGGTCCCGCGCCGCGCTGTTTGTACAGGCTGATGGCGACCGTACGGTCGTCCGCGACCGTCGCGTCGACCTTGCCCGCGAGCGCCGAGAGCACCGTCCACGCGAACGTGTCCCGCTCCGGCGCGCGCCCGTCGGTCGTCGGTGCCGAGACGGTCACCTCAAGGGAGTCGTCGATCAGCCGGAACACACAGCTGAGGACGGAGCCCGGTACGGCCTGTTGCAGCAGGATCGCGCAGGCCTCGTCGACCGCGATGCGCAGGTCCTCGATCTCGTCGAGGGTGAAGTCCAAGCGCGCTGCCAGTCCGGCCGTGGCCGTACGGAGCACGGACAGGTAGGCACCCGCAGCGGGCAGCCGGACTTCCACGAAGTCCTGGGTCCCGGGCTCGCCTGCGATCTGGGACACCCTCACCTCCAAGGTGGCACAAGCTTCTCAGGGCTCCGGGAAGGGAAACCCGAAGCCTTGCGGTACGTAGTCGGTACGCAGCCGGTCTGGACTGGCGACGCTATCGCGATCCATGGTCCCGTGTCGCAGGGACCCCCGGGCCAGGGCCGAGCTGTCAGTTACTCATAGTAGGCACATGTGCACGGACAGTGGCTAGAGGTGTGCGGCAATCAATTGCGAAGAACGGGCGGATGGTTGACGTACCCAGGCGTCAGACGATCGAACCGTCGACAAAGCACCATCGCCATGTCTCGCCCTCTTCGAAGGTACGCATCACAGGGTGGCCCGTGTCCCTGAAATGCTGCGAGGCGTGTCGGTGTTGCGACGAGTCGCAGCACCCGACGTGTCCGCAGACCAGACAGAGCCGCAGCTGTACGTGGTGGCTTCCCGACTTCAGACACTCCTGGCACGTGTCGTTCAGCGGCACGGTCTCGGGGCGTGGGAGGTCGGCAACGTGCTGGCACTCACTCATGATGGCCAGATTACGACGCAAGTGGAGGACCGTGCGATGGACCCGTTGCAGCTGATCGCCCTGGTGGCGGCGAGCGCGGTGATCGCCGCGGCCGCGAGACGGACGCCCGTGCCGGCTCCGCTGCTGCTCGTCACGGCGGGACTTGGCGCCGCCTACGTGCCGGGCCTGCCCAGCTACGTACTCGACCCGCACATCGTCCTGCCCCTGCTGCTGCCGCCCCTGCTGCACATGGCCGCCGTGGACAGCTCGTACCTGGACCTGCGGGCCAACGCGCGGCCCGTCGGTCTGCTCTCCGTCGGCTATGTCCTCTTCGCGACGCTCGTCGTCGGCTATCTCGCGTATCTCTTCATCCCCGACCTGCCGCTGACCGCCGCGCTGGTGCTCGGCGCGGTCATCGCGCCGCCCGACGCGGTGGCCGCCACCGCGATCGCCAGGAAGCTGGGGCTGCCGAGCCGGATAACGACCATCCTGCAGGGTGAGTCGCTCGTGAACGACGCGACGGCGATCACCGCGTTCAAGGTGGCACTCGCCGCGGCCGTCGGGGAAGGCGCGAGCTGGGCCGGCGGGATCGGCGAGTTCGCGCTGGCCTCCTTGGGAGGCATCGGCGTCGGCCTCGTGCTGATGGTGCCGATCCACTGGCTCCGTACGCACCTCCGTGAGGCACTGCTCCAGAACACCCTCTCGCTGCTCATCCCCTTCGTCGCCTACGCGGCGGCCGAACAGGTCGGCGCGTCCGGTGTGCTGGCCGTCGTCGTGGTCGGGCTCTACCTCGGACACCGGTCCTGGCAGGTCGACTTCGCCACCCGGCTCCAGGAGGACGCGGTGTGGCGAATGGTCTCCTTCGTCCTGGAGTCCGTCGTCTTCGCGCTGATCGGGCTCCAACTGCCCTATGTACTGGAGGGGCTCGGCTCCTACGGAGCCATGGAGGTGGCCGGCTACGCCGTGGGGGTCTTCGTCACCGTCGTCCTGGTCCGCTACCTCTGGGTCTATCCGGCCACCTTCGTGCCGCGCTGGCTGTCGCGGCGGATCAGGGAACGTGAACCGGACACCGACTGGAAGGCGCCGCTCATCATCGGGTGGGCGGGCATGCGCGGCGTGGTCTCGCTGGCCATCGCCTTCTCCATCCCCCTGACCGTGCACGACGGCGACGACTTCCCCGCCCGTAACCTCGTCCTCTTCCTGACGTTCACGACCGTCATCGGCACCCTCGTCATCCAGGGCCTCACGCTGCCCGTACTGATCAGAAAGGTGAAGCTGCCGGGGCGTGACCAGTACGCCGAGACGCTGGCCGAGGCGCAGGCGCAGAGCCGGGCGTCGCTCGCGGCGGAGCGGCGGCTGGACGAACTGCTCTCCGACGAACGCAACGCCCTGGCCGAGCCGCTCGTGGAAAGGCTCCGCACCGTGCTGGAGCGGCGGCGCAACTCCGTGTGGGAACGGCTCGGCACGGTCAACGAGATCACCGGCGAATCCGCCGACCACACCTACCGGCGGCTGTCGAGGGAGATGATCGGGGCCGAACGCGATGTCTTCGTGACGCTGCGCGACGAGCGGCGGATCGACGACGAGATGCTCCGTACGCTGCTGCGCCGGCTGGACCTGGAGGAGGCGGCGGCCTACCGGGAGGAATCCGACTGACGCTCGCTGTCGGGCCGGCCGTCGGCGCCCGGCTCCGGCCGTCCGGTGATCACCGCGGCCACTGTGCTGCCCGGCGGGAAGGCGCCCTCCTCGGCCAGGGTGGTCAGCCCATGGAGTGCCTTGGCCACGTAGAGGCGCTCGACCGGGAAGCCGTGCCGGTCCTCGAAGCCGGCGGCGAAGGCGTCGAGAGCGGGTGTCGTACGGGCGTAGCCGCCGCCGTGGAAGCGTTCGTCGAGATACCAGTCGCCCCGGGGGCCGCCGAAGGCCGCCAGCTGGAGCGCGCGCACCTCACCGGCCAGGAAGCCGCCCTTCAGTACCGGGAAGCCGACGGCGCGCTGCCTGGGGGCGAGACCGGCGGCCAGGCCCGCGAGCGTGCCGCCGGTGCCACAGGCGACACCCACCACGTCCGCCACGCCGCGCAGCTCGTGCCCCAGGGCCGTACAGCCGTGCGCGGCAAGGGAGTTGCTGCCGCCCTCGGGGACGACGTACACCCGCTCACGGGGCACGGGGAAGCCGTCGGCGGCGGCGGTCACCAGCGCCCTCAGTACGGAGGGCTCCGCCTTGCGGCGGTAGGTCGCCCGGTCGACGAAGCGCAGTCGCATGCCGTCGGCCACGCACCGGGCGAGCGACGGATTCAGCGGGCGGTCGGCCAGCTCGTCGCCCCGTACGACGCCGACCGTCGCGAAGCCCAGCAGCCGGCCCGCGGCGGCGGTGGCGCGCAGATGGTTGGAGTACGCGCCGCCGAAGGTCAGCAGGACGCGGTGGCCACCGTCGGCGGCGGCCCGCAGATTGGGTTCGAGTTTCCGCCATTTGTTGCCCGGCAGCGCGGGATGGATCAGATCGTCCCGCTTCAGCAGCAGCCGTACGCCGCGACGGGTGAAGCGCTCGTCCTCGACCGCCCGCAGGGGTGACGGCAGTCGTGGCCGCAGGGCGGCGAGGTCGAGCGCTTCCGGAGTCACACATCCATTGTCGGCCGGGCGATCACCCCTGGGGAGTGCCCTAGCTCAGCCGCTCGTCGATACGACGGCGCAGACCGGCCATGGAGACACCGCGGGGGTCGATCTTTCCCGGCTGCCACTCCAGGTGGCCGATGACCGAGGGCGCGTTCCACTTGTGGACACGGCAGACGGCCGCCGCCGCGGCCTCCATCGCCTCGACCTGGACGGCGGGCCAGGGGTCCTTGCCGTCGCCGAGGTTCTCGCACTCGAAGCCGTAGAAGTGCCTGTTGCCGTCCGTGTTGGCCTCGTTGTCCGGCGGCAGGGCCTTCTCGGCGATCACGGCGCGCAGGACGTCGTCGTCGCCGCTGCCGGCGTGGTTGGCCCGGCCGTAGCCGACCAGATGGACCTTGCCGTCCTTGGCGATGACGCCGTGGCAGAGCGGCCCGGGAAGCCCCGAGTAGCCGTCACGGCAGATGCGCACGGTGTTCGCGGTGCCCTTGGTGACCGTGTGGTGGATCATCACGCCGTGGACCGGGCCCCAGGGCCCGACGTGGTTGCGGTTGTGCGTACGCCAGTCGCCGACCTCGACGACGGTCAGACCCTCGTCCTTCAGCGCGCGGATGAAACTGCTCGCGGACATGGGTGTGGCCATGTCGCCTCCTTGACGGGTGGATGTGGAGCGTTCTCGTATCGCTGGCTATTCCCCGAACACCGTGGAGTGGACCACCAATTCGCACGCTGTACGAGCCGTTCCGGTCACTTTCGGCCGTGCCTGACCGTCGATGACAGGAACAGCAAATGTGCCCCGACGACCGTGATCCAGTCCCACTCATTTGTGTGATGGCGTGCCGACCGAGCGTGGTGAAAGGCTTGTTCACGCAGGTCAGCCCATGATCGAGAGGGAGACTCATGTCGGTTGGTGACGAGGTCCGTACGGTGGAGCCGCCTTCCCAGCAGAGCCTGGGGACGGCCGCGGCGCGGAACCTGGCGACCACCACGAAGTCGGCTCCGCAGATGCAGGAGATCAGCTCGCGGTGGCTGCTGCGGATGCTGCCGTGGGTGCAGGTACAGGGGGGTACGTACCGGGTGAACCGGCGGCTCAGCTATGCCGTCGGAGACGGGCGCGTGACGTTCGTGCAGACGGGCGGGCGGGTGGCGGTGGTCCCGGCGGAGCTGGCCGAGCTGCCGCCGCTGCGTGATTTCGCGGACGAGGAGGTCCTGGCCGAGCTGGCGAACCGCTGCGAACAGCAGGAGTTCGCCGCGGGCCAGACCGTGGCAGCCTCCGGCGCCCCGGCGGACCGGGTGTATCTGCTGGCCCACGGCAAGGTGGAGAAGGTGGGGGAGGGGCCCTACGGGGACGAGACGGTGCTCGGCCTCCTCGCCGACGGGGCGTATTTCGGGGAGCAGGCCCTGGTCGACGGTGAGGCCACCTGGCGGTACACGGCACGCGCGGCGACGGCCTGCACGGTGCTGGTGCTGACCCGGCAGGACGTGCTCAACCTCGCGGAGCGGGCGCAACCGCTGCGCAGGCATCTGGACGGGCTCGCGTCCATCCCGCAGCAGCGGACCAACAAGTACGGCGAGGCTGCGATCGACCTGTCCGCCGGCCATGTCGGCGAGGCGGTCGTGCCTCATACGTTCGTGGACTACGAGGCGGCGCCGAGGGAGTACGAGCTGAGTGTCGCGCAGACCGTGCTGAAGGTCCACAGCAGGGTCGCCGACCTCTACAACCAGCCGATGAACCAGACCGAGCAGCAGTTGCGGCTCACGGTCGAGGCGCTGCGGGAGCGCCAGGAGTACGAGCTGGTGAACAACGGGGAGTTCGGCCTGCTGAAGAACTGCGACTACGGGCAGCGCCTCCAGCCGCACGACGGCGCGCCCACCCCCGACGACATGGACGAGCTGCTGTCGCGCCGCCGTGGCTCGAAAATGTTCCTCGCGCATCCGCGGGCGATCGCCGCCTTCGGGCGCGAGTGCAACAAGAGGGGGCTCAATCCGGCCACGGTGGAGGTCGCGGGCACGCATGTGCCGGCCTGGCGCGGGGTGCCGATCTTCCCCTGCGACAAGATCCCGGTCTCCGACGCCCGGACGACCTCGATCATCTGTATGCGTACGGGTGAGCCCGAGCAGGGAGTCGTCGGGCTTCAGCAGAGCGGCATCCCGGACGAGATCGAGCCCAGCATGTCGGTCCGGTTCATGGGCATCGACGAACAGGCGATCATCTCCTACCTGGTCACGGCCTACTACTCGGCCGCCGTCCTCGTACCGGACGCCCTCGGCGTGCTGGAGAACGTGGAAGTGGGCCGCTGGGGATAGGAGTTCGCCGGGGCGCGGGCGGGGCCGGGGCGTGTTCGCCCGTACGGCCGGGGCCTGCCCGCGCGCCCGCCGGGTCCGGCCAGGACCCGGCTCCCGCCCTGGTCCCCAGTCCGCCGCAGAGGAAGTGACCCCGACCATGACCAGCACGGATGCCGCCACAGATGGTCACGAGGCCGTGGCGCTCCTGGAGCGTTCGCGTAGCGTCGTCCAGCCCGAACTGCGCGCGGCCGTCCAGTCGTTGCCCCCTGCGTTGCGCCGCGTCGCGAGATACCACTTCGGCTGGCAGGAGGCCGACGGCTCACCCGTCGCGAGCGGCGTGGGCAAGGCGATCAGGCCCGCCCTGGTCCTCGCGGCGACGCGGGCCCTCGGCGGGGAGCCGCACCGCGCGGTTCCGGCCGCGGTCGCCGTGGAGCTGGCCCACAACTTCACCCTGCTGCACGACGACGTCATCGACGAGGACCCGACGCGCAGGCACCGGCCCACGGCCTGGACGGTCTTCGGCACCACCGACGCGATCATCGTCGGCGACGCCCTGCACGCGCTGGCGCTGCGGCTGCTGGCCGAGGACCGCCATCCGGCCTCGTCCCAGGCCGCCGGGCGGCTCACCGCCTGCATCATCGAGCTCTGCGCCGGACAGCAGACGGACTGCGCGCTGGAGCTGCGCGGGCCCAACGACGTCTCGCTGGACGAGTGTCTGACGATGGCGATGGCCAAGACCGGTGCGTTGCTGGGCACTTCGTGTGCTCTAGGCGCGCTCTACGCGGACGCGGACGACGAGGCGGTGGCCGCGCTCGACGCCTTCGGCCGGGAGGCGGGGCTGGCCTTCCAGCTGATCGACGATCTCATCGGGATCTGGGGCGATCCCGACCGCACCGGCAAGCCGGCAGGTGCCGATCTGGTCGCCCACAAGAAGTCACTGCCGGTTGTGGCCGCGCTGGTCTCGGGGCATCCGGCCGCAGAGGAACTGGCGGATCTCTACCGGCGGCCGATGGACGACATCGCCGTCGCACGGGCGACGTCGGCGGTCGAGCGGGCCGGCGGCCGTGACTGGGCACAGGCCCAGGCGGCCGACCGGATGGCCCGCGCGGTCCACCAACTGTCCCTGGTCGTACCGGATGTGGCGACGGGGGGTGATCTGCTGTCCCTGGCCGAGTACGTCACACGGCGCACCTACTAGGGCCATGCCAGGACCCCCTCTTCGACGGGAGAAAAGAGCTTGCCTAACCACTACGTGTGAAGCACTATGGGTGAAGTGGTTCGGCTGCGCGCTCCGGACGGACTCCGGGGTGCGCGGGCCGTCACACCTTCTGTCGCCCATCGCAAAAGAGGACCGGCTTGCGCAAGCTCACGTATTTCATCGCCGCGTCGATCGACGGTTTCATCGGCGACCCCAGCGGTGAGGCGGACTTCTTCACCCGCTTCGTCGACGAGGAGTTCTTCGACTTCCTCAAGGAGGAGTATCCGGAGACACTGCCGACCCCCGGCCGTCAGCCGCTGGGCATCGACCACCTGGCGAACAAGCGGTTCGACACGGTCATCCAGGGCAGGCGTTCGTACGCCGTGGCCCTGGACATGGGCATCACCAGTCCGTACGCGCATCTGCGCCAGCTCGTCGCCTCGCGGACGCTCACCGGCACCGACCCCGCGGTGGAGATCGTCTCCGGGGACGTCGCCGCCAGGGTCAGGGAGCTGAAGAAGGAGGACGGTCTCGGGATCTACCTCTGCGGCGGCGCGAACCTCGCCGCCCAACTGATCGACGAGGTGGACGAGTTGGTCGTCAAGTCGTACCCGCTCATCCTCGGCTCCGGAATGCCCATGTTCGGCACGCCGTTCGCCCAGGCCGAGTTCGCCCTGGAATCCAACCGTACCTTCGGCAACGGAGTGGTCGTCAGGACGTACGGCCGCGAGCGGTGAAGCGGCGAAGCGGATGAACACGGCGAATCCGGGTGGCCGGGAAACGCTCAAGCGGTGACCCACGCGGCGGCGGAGCGTCCCGTACCGCTACAGTCCGCGCCATGACAGCGGAGTCGACGGAGTCATGGGCGGGTTGGTATCGGGACCGCCGCGGTGCGGAACCCATCGCGATCATCGCGGACGGACGACAAGTCCGCACCCGCATAAGGGGAGTTGCTTACGAGGGGGCGGACTTCTCCGTGCTCGAAGCCGCGGAGGCGGGCGGGGTGCTGTCCTCCTGTGTGCTGGAGTGGGACATACCCATGCCCGTGAACGCGGGCGGCACGGTCCAACAGGCCACGCTCAGCTGCCTGCTGACGCTCGGTGAGCGCCCCTCCGGCACGCCGTCGGGCCGCGCCGAGCTGAGCCTCACCCTCCGCTGCGGCGGTGCGGCGTACGAGTCGGGCATCCTCGGCGCGGGCTTCCGCGACGCCCTGGACCGGATCAAGCGACAGCTCCCGGACGACACGGAGTTCGGAAGCAAGATCCTGGTGAACGCCTGACCTTTGCCGTGGCGGCCGTACCTCACGGGCCGAGGAGACCCCGTACGAGCCGCCCCGCGCTCCCCTGACAGCAGAGGACCAACTCTCCCTCCTGCCTGTTGGTTGCTTTCTGCCCGGTTCATTGTTCTAGTAGTATGCGAACAAGGAGGTTTTATGAACCGGGCTCGTCTGCGCCTCGCGACCGTCACCGTCGCTCCGTTCGTGCTGGCGCTCGCCGTCCATCTGGCCGTTCTCCTCGTCGTCGGGGACCGGCTTCCCGACTCGCTCGCCACCCACTTCGACCTCTCCGGCGACGCCGACCGCGATCCCATGTCCCGTACCGCGGCCCTCGTCGGCGGCGCGCTGCTCCTCGTCGGGGTCGGCGCCCTGTGGGCCGTGTCGGCGCTCGGCAGCCCGCTCAGCCCGCGTGGGGCGCGGCGGCTGATGGCGGGGGGCTGGGGACTCTCCGGGTTTCTGGGGTACGCGCTGACCGCGACGCTCTTCGCCAACCTCGACGCGACCGACAGCTCCGCCGTCCGCTTCCCGCCGTGGCAGCTCGGCGTCGCCGCAGCGGTCGCTGTGGCGGCGGCCGGCGTGGGCCTGCTGCTCTCCCGCTTCGTCCCCGATTCCGCGCGCGAACCCGCCGGGGACGACGGCACGGCCAGGATCGACCTGAAGGACGGCGAGATGGCCGGCTGGTCCCGGCGTACGGGCTCCGGCGCGCTGCTCGCGGTGGGGCTCGCGACGCTGGTCGCCGGGGTGTTCGTCGCGGTCGCCATCAGCTGGCGGTACGGTCCTTTCGTGTTCGTCATCGGTCTGCTGGCCCTGTGTTTCGCCTCCGCGCGCGTGTCGGTCGACCGGCACGGACTCACCGTCGACATGGGCGCGCTGTCCTGGCCCCGGGTGCGGGTCCCGCTGGACCACGTCGACACGGCGAGCAGCCGCCGGATCAACGCCGTCGCCGACTTCGGCGGATGGGGCTACCGGGTCCGCCACCGGCGCACCGGCCTCGTGCTGCGCTCGGGGGAGGCGATCGTCGTACGCCGCACCGACGGCCGGGAGTTCGCCGTCACGGTGGACGATTCGGCGACGGCGGCCGCGCTGCTCAACACGCTCGCCGAACGGCGGAGGAGGATCTGACGTGCTCTTCCGGGTGGACCCGGCGTCCTCGGTGCCGCTGGGCGACCAGATCGCGGGGTCGGTGCGCGGCGCCATCGCCGACGGCACGGTGAACCCCGGCGACCGCCTCCCGGCGGCGCGGTCGCTGGCCGACTCGCTCGGCGTCAACGTCCATACCGTGCTGCGTGGTTACCAGCGGCTGCGGGAGGAGGGCCTGATCGAACTCCGCAGGGGCCGGGGCGCCGTGGTGGTGCCGGGACCGGTCTCGCCGGGCCGCGCCCAGCTTCTGGAGCGGGTACGCGAACTGGTCGCCGAGGCACGCGAGTTGGGGATGTCGGAGGAGGAGCTGGTCTCCATGGTCCGGCTGGGTCTGACCACGTGACGGCCCGTCACGGTCGGGAGCCCGGCCGGTGGTTGTCACGCGAGAGAGATGGAACGCACTCCGGGCGCACCGGTACTCGACGTTGAGTACCGGCACGCCCGGCAGGTGCCCGATCCGGTGGGGGGTTCGCGATCTGCCGATCAGCGGCGGATCAGCGACGGATCAGGAGGCCTTGGCCAGCGCGGCGGCGAAGCCGTTCGCCCAGAGGCTGTTGACCTGGCTGCGCTCGGCGGCGTCCGGCTGCGAGTTGGTGCAGCTCGGGCCGGGGCCGCCGCCCGACATCAGCTTGCTGCAGGGGGCCGTGTAGTTGTCCGGGAGGCCGAGGACGTGCCCGGTCTCGTGGGCGGTCACGCGGGTGGAGTCGTACACCTGGTTCTGCGCGTAGTCCAGGAAGATGAAGCCGCGGCCGTGCCCGTCGGTGCTCGCGTACGAGCCGCGCGGGTCGTTGCCCTCTTCGTAGGTGAAGTCGGCGTTGCCGCCCTGCTGGAGCTGCACGTTGGAGACGGCGCTGTTCCAGATCTGGGTGCTGCTGGCTATCTGGCCGGCGAACGACGGGGCACCGGAGGCGTCGTAGACGACGGTGACGGCACGGGCGCCGGGGTTGGCGGCGCGCTTCTCGGCGACCGACTTCATGACGGCCTGGTAGAAGGCCTTGGTCGCGGCGGCGTCTTCCTGCGAGCCCTCGTAAGCGGCGTACGAGGACGCGGTGGTGGGCGCGGCGCTGGTGGGGTCAGCGGCGGCGGCCGGGGTGGCGGTGAGGGCGGTCGCGAAGGCGAGGGACAGGCCGGCTATCGCGGAAAGGGCCGTCTTGGGGTATCTCATGTGGGGGGCTCCTACTCGTCCGATGAACGGGTTCGGTAGGGAGAGTGTCGTGCCTCACACGGCACTGTGGATGATGCCGAAGGGCGATAGGACCAGAGCATCACCCCCCCCGAGTCGGCTCGCCCAATTTTCTTCGAATGGCTGCCAATTGCCGCCTTTTGGGTCCCTGGCGTGAGGCAAAAGGCGGGCCTACTCTTCGGTACATGGAGCTGGAGGTCAGGCATCTACGCGCGCTGTGCGCCATAGCCGACGCGGGAAGTCTCCACAAAGCGGCCCGGCAGCTCGGTATGAGCCAGCCGTCCCTGACGACGCAGCTGCGGCGCATCGAGAACTCGCTCGGCGCCGAGCTGTTCTCCCGTGAACGCACCGGCTGCCGCCCGACGTTGCTCGGTCACTCCGTGCTCAGCCGCGCGCGTCCCCTGGTCGCCGGAATGGCCGCGCTCGTCAGCGAGGCGAGAGCCGCCGCCGACCGCTCCGCCGGACCCCGGCTGCGCATCGGCTCGACCGCGAGCCGCGCCCTGGCGGGCTGGCTGCGCCGACTGCGCGAGCGGCTGCCGGGCACGGACATCTCGCTCCAGATGGACGTCTCGGCGAACGCGCTGCTGCGCCAAGTCGCCGCCGGCGGGCTCGATGTGGCGTTCGTGCACGAGGTGGAGGGCTGTCCACTGCGGGTGCCGCCGGGGCTCGATAGGCGCGTACTGGTTGAGCGGGAGCCGCAGTTCATCTCGCTGGCCCGGGACCATCCGGCGGCGGGGCGGCAGATCGTCGAGCTGGCCGACCTCGCCGGCGACCGGTGGATGATCGACCCGACCGTGGACGGCGAGTGGGACGGTCTGCGCCGCGTCCTGGGCGAGGCCGGGCTCAACCCGCCCGTCCTGCACGGGGATTACCTCACCGCGGCGTCGCTGATCGCGGTCGGCGAGGCGATAGCGCCCTGCCAGCCGACCTCGGTCCCGCGCGAGGACATGGTCGTACGGCCGCTGCGGGACGACCCGTTGGGGGTACGGCTGCTGCTGTTCTCGCGGCCGGGGGCGTACGAGGGCGCGGGTATCGCGGGTCCGGATACCGACAGCGACAGGGGCGGTGACGGTCCCGGCGACGGCCCCGGCGGCGCCGAGGTCTACACGGACCTGGAAGCGGCCTACCGCGAGGCGGCGTTGCAGGCCGTCGTGTACCGCCAGTGGCTGATGCGCAACAAGAGCCCTCTGCTCCACGCGCCCGCGGCCTGAGCCGGGCAATTCCCTCCGCTCTCCAACCCTCACCGGCTGCGTGTCGTCGCGGCTCTGAGTCCGTCGCCGGCTGGTCGCGGTCTTCCAGGGAGGTCGGCTGGAGTCGCTGCTCGGCTTCAACGCCTATGGGGGCGTGGTGAGTTGGCTGCCGCTGTTCATGTTCGTGATCCTCTTCGGGCTGAGCATGGACTACCACATCTTCATCCTCAGCCGGATCCGCGAACGGTGGGCCGGTTCGCGGGGCCCGGACGGCGGGCGCGAGGCGATCGTCGGCGGCATCGCGGCGAGCGCGGGCGTCGTGACCAGCGCCGCCGCCATCATGGTCGGCGTCTTCTCGGTGTTCACGACGCTGTCCGCGATCGAGTACAAGATGCTCGGTACGGGGCGTACTGCTCCCGGTGGCGCTCGCGCTGCTGGGGGACCGGGCGTGGACGTTTCCGGGGCGTGCGGGGAGCTCGGACCGTCACGACTTGGACCGTCAGGAGTACGGCCCGAGCGCGACCCGCGCCTGATCGCGGGCGAGCCCGAGCGCGTCGGGGAAGATCCCCAGGCCATGGGCGACGAGCGCTCCCTCGTGAAGGAGCATGAGCGTGCGGGCGAGGCGGTCGGCCGTCTCCGACGAGGCCGCCTCGCCCGGCGCCGTGATCTCCCGTGCGAGGGAGGTGAACAGCTCCAGCATCCATGTCTTCTGGCCGACGATGACCGCGTACGCCGGATGCTCCGGGTCGTCGATCTCGGCGTGCGCGTTGACCATGGCGCAGCCCCGTGAGCTGTTCGCCTCCGCCCAGGCGCGAGAGGCGTCGAAGACCGCGAGGACGTGCTCGGCGGGTGACGGGGGCACGGCGGCCAGCCGCTCGTCCAGGAAGGCCCGCCAGCGCTCGTCGCGGCCGGCCAGATACTCGACGACGATCTGCTCCTTCGAGCCGAACCGGTCGTAGAGCGTCTTCTTGGTGACCCCGGCCTCGGCGGCGATGAGGTCGACACCGACGGCGTGGATGCCGTGCTCGTAGAACAGCCGGGACGCGGCGTCGAGCGCGCGTCGCGCGCCGGGAGTCACGACGATCCGGTGCGGTTGGCGCCGGGAGTGCACGGCGGGGCTGGAGGGGTTGGCGGGCGCGGCGGGTAGTCCCGGGGAGCCGCTCGCGCTCTTGCCTCTCTTCACGCTCATACCCAAAAGTATACCGCTCTGTATAGTGGGGAGGGTAAGTAAACAGATCGGTCTACTTGTCTCCAGTCACGGGTGGTGTCCTGCCGTGAATCTCCTGCTCTCCGCCGCGTTCGTCGTCTGCTGGAGCTCCGGTTTCATCGGAGCCAAGCTCGGCGCCGGCAGCGCCGACGCCGTCACCGTCCTGATGTGGCGCTTCCTGCCCCTGGCACTGGTCCTCGGGGCGGTCGCCGTCGTCCGCGCCCGCGCGGCCTGGCGCGGGCTGACGGCGCGGGATCTGCTGCGGCAGTGCGTGATCGGCGCGCTGTCGCAGAGCGGCTACCTCCTCACCGTCTACTACGCGATCCAGCTCGGCGTCTCCAGCGGTACGACCGCGCTGATCGACGGGACACAGCCGCTCGTCGCCGGCGCGCTCGCCGGACCCTTGCTGCGGAGTCACGTCTCCGGGCGCCAGTGGCTGGGCCTGTGCCTCGGCGTGACGGGAGTACTCGTCGTGACGTCGGCCGACGCGGCGGCGGTTGAGGGCGTGGCGCCGTGGGCGTACGCCGTGCCGTTCCTCGGCATGCTGTCGCTGGTCGCCGCCACGTTCCTGGAGAGCCGCTCGCGGCGCCCGGTCGCGCCGTCCGTGGCGATGACGATCCACTGCGGCACGAGCGCCGTCGTCTTCACCGTCCTGGCCGCCGTCGCCGGTGCGGCGGTGCCGCCCGCCGAGACGTCCTTCTGGTTCGCGGTCGGCTGGCTGGTGGTCCTGGCGACGTTCGGCGGATACGGCCTGTACTGGCTGGTCCTGCGCCGCTCCGGGGTGCTGCGGGTGAACACCCTGATGTTCCTGATGGCACCGGTCACGGCAGTATGGGGCGCGATCATGTTCGGCGAACCCTTCGGCCCGCAGACCGCCGCCGGACTCGCCGTCGCGCTGCTGGCGGTGGCGGTGGTACGAGGCGGTGCCGCAGACCCGGCGGACGGCGGAAACCCCGGTGACGTGCCGGGCCGTCACGCCGACAATGACACCCGGGCCGGGGCGCGCGCTCTTCGACAGCAGCCCCGATGACACCGGATGACGACAACCGACAGCAAGGAGCGACCCCATGGCGCGGCGTACGACCGTCCCGACCCTCTTCCCGCCGCCCGGCTACGCGCACGCGGCCGTGGTCGAGACCGGCAGCCGACTGGCGTTCATGGCCGGTTCCGTGCCGCTCGACAAGGACGGCACGCTCGTCGGACCCGGCGACTTCGTCGCGCAGACCGAGCAGGTCCTGGCCAATCTGGAGACGGCGCTGGGCGCCGTCGGCAGCGATCTGAGCCGGGTGATATCCACCGACGTGTACGTGGTGGCGTCGGACCCGGCGGATCTGAGCCGGGTCTGGGACGTCGTCCACGCCTCGGGCCTCACCACCGGGCCGCACACCTCCACCCTCCTCGGAGTGGCGTGCCTGGGGTACACGGGGCAGTTGGTGGAGATCACGGCGGTCGCCGAAGTCTCAGAGGTCGCCGAAGTCGCCGAGGCCGGCGTCGGCGGAGCGAAGGGCTCGGGCGCGTGAGGGGCACGTCCCCGGTCGCCGTGGGCGCCGCGTTCGCGGCCGTCGTCGCCCTGGCCGGGTGTGGGACCGGCTCTGCGGACCCCGGCGGGAGCGACACCTCCGCGTACACCGACGGCAGCCGCGTGCCGAAGGTGGAGAACGAGGACGACATCCCCGAACTGCCGCTCGCCCGCTACGAGTTCAGCGACAGCGACACCGAGCGCTTCACCCAGGCGCAGGCGCGCGCCGCGCAGCGCTGCATGGCGGACTTCGGCTTCACCGACTTCCCTCTCGACCCTGCCCTGCCCGGCTCGGTGAACATGGTCGGAGGGGCCGCCGGCATGCTGGTGGCGGTGGCGATGCCGACTCCGTTCGGCGAGCTCGACCTCGACGAGGCCCGGCGCTTCGGCTACGGCTGGGACCCGAAGGCCGCCGACGGCGGGCAGGTGAAGAAGGCCCGCGCGATGACCGACGCGGAGTACCGGGTGTTCTACAACGCCGACCGAACTCCCGGCCTCACCGTCAAGGGCCGTGAGGTCCCCGGGACCGGCTGTTACGGCAAGGCCGCCACCGGGCTCACCAAGGGCGTCGGGAACACCACCCGGATGTGGACCTACACGTCCGGCTGGGCCGGGGCGTTGGCGAAGAAGGCGCTGAAGGACCCGGAGGTGAGCGAGGCGCTGCGCACCTGGTCGACATGTGTCGAGGACAAGGGCTCCGCACGGTACGAGGACCGCGAGGCCGCCTTCCGCGACAAGGCGTGGCACCGTGGCGACGACGGCAACACCCCCCGTACGCAGAGGGAACGGGACACGGCGGTCGCCGACATCGAGTGCGCGCGCGAGCACAACACGGTCGGGGAGTGGTGGGCCGGCTCGGCACGAAGCCAAACCGCGGATATCGCCAGCCACCGGGCGGAGTACGAGGCGGTACGGCGCGACCAGGATGTCGTACGGGCCAGCGTCCGCCGCGTACTGCGGGATTGAGCCTCTCAACCCTTATCTCACCTTTTTCGGTTTCTTCCCGGGACGGCGGTCCCGGTAAGAGGAGCGAGCTGACTTGCGATCACGACGGCACAGGACGACGCGTACGGGTGTGGTGGGGCTCGCGGTCGCGGCATTGGCCGCCACCGCGTTCACGGTGCCCGCCCAGGCATCCTCGGGCGGTAGCGGCGGTAATGGCGGTAGCGGACAGACGGCGGGCCGTCCCGCCGGGCAACAGCTCGCCCCGAAGCAGCTGAAGGCGATGAAGACGACGGTCTTCGACTCCGGCTACGGCCTCGGCATCGAACAGCTCACGGCGAGCTGCGGGACCGAGGTGTGGGGCCATGGCGGCGGCTGGATCGGCTCGCTCTCGTACGCGGCGACGACCGGCGACGGCGGTCATGCCTTCGCCGTCAACCTCAACGGGGACTGGAGGTCCGACGGGGTGGGGGCGGTGATGGAGGCGGAGTTCTGCGGCGCCGCCGACTGACGGGCGCTCACGCGTGGGGCGGTGGGGAGGCGGGTCCGTGGGTCAGCCGGGCGGGCCTACGAGTCCCGTCTCGTAGGCCAGGATGACGAGTTGGACCCGGTCGCGGGCGTCGAGTTTGGCCAGCAGGCGGGTCAGATACGTCTTGGCGGTGGCGACGCTGATGGACAGCTCGGCAGCGATCTCGGTGTTGGACAGACCGCTGCCGACAAGGACCAGGACCTCGCGCTCGCGGTCGGTGATGCCGGTGATCGTCCGCCGGGCCGGGGCGGACACGGGGCGGCCCGCGAACTCCTTGATCAGCCGGCGGGTGACGCTCGGGGCGATCAGGCCGTCGCCGCTCGCAACCACCCGGATCGCGGCGAGGATGTCGTCCAGCGCCATGTCCTTGACGAGGAAACCGGCGGCTCCGGCGCGCAGCGCCCCGTAGACGTAGTCGTCCTCGTCGAATGTCGTCAGGACGATCACATGTGTGCTGCCGGGACCGGCGGTGATCTGCCGGGTGGCCAGGATGCCGTCCGTGCCGGGCATCCGGATGTCCATCACCACGACGTCGGGGGCGAGTTCGGCGACCAGGCGGACCGCATCGGCGCCGGTGCCGGCCTCGCCGACGACGTCGAGGTCGGGCGCGTCGGTGATGACCATGCGCAGCGCGGCGCGTACGAGCGGCTGGTCGTCGGCGAGTACGACGCGTACGACCCGTACGGGGGCCGGGCCGCCCGGGGCCGCCGCCGTGCTCTCGTCGGTCACAGGACCCCCGCGGGCAGAGACAGGGGCGGCGCCGGCACCGGCAGCGTCGCCGTCACCCGGAAGCCACCCTCGGGGCGCGGTCCGGCCGAGAAGTCGCCGTGCAGCAGCGCCGCGCGCTCGCGCATACCGACCAGGCCCCAGCCCGTGCCCGTACCGCCGCGTGGGCCGCCGTGCCCGTCGTCCGTGATCTCGATGGACAGCCCGCCGCCGGTCCGGCGGTCGACGGTGACGCGGCAGGAGGGCGTGCCCGCGTGCCTTACGACGTTGGTGACCGCCTCCTGGATGATTCGGTACGCCGAGATGTCGATCTCCGGCGGGAGCGGGCGCGGTTCGCCGAGCCACCGCACGTCGACACGGACCCCGGCGGCGGTGGTCGTAGCGGCCAGCCGGTCGACGTCGGCGAGACCGAGCGCGGGGTCGAGGGGGGCGGGGTCGAGCGGCGGGGGATCGAGCGGCGCGGAGCCGGAGGGCGGCGCGACGTCCTCCGGCTCCGCCTGGCGCAGCGCCCCGAGCATCCGGCGCAGCCCCGCCAGCGTCTCGCGCCCGGCGGCCTCGATGCTGCTCAGCGCCTCACGCGCCGCGACGGGCTGCGTCTCGATGACGCGCGCCGCCGCGCCCGCCTGGAGGGCGATGATGCCCATGCTGTGCGCGACCGTGTCGTGCATCTCGCGTGCGATCCGCAGCCGTTCGGCGGTGACCGCCCGCGCCGCCGCCTGGACGCGGGACTTCTCCGCGTACTCCCGTGCCTGGTACGTGGAGTTGCCGATGAGCCAGGCGATGACCGCCGTCATACCCACGGCGATCTCGGCCGACGTGCCCACATTCCATCCGTGCAGCAGCCGCAGGCCCAGAAAGCCGGCCAGTGTGCCCAGTGCCATGGCGAGAGCCACGACCCCGGTCCTGCGCGGCCGGGTCGAGGCGACGAAGAACAGCGCGAGATCGACCGCCAGGAACTGCGCGAGCGGGATCTCGCCCACGCTCAGTGTCGTCGTCGCGAGGGCGGAGGCGAAGAGCAGCTGCGCCATGGCCGTCAGCGGCCGGCGCGGCAGTCGTCGCCCGCCCACGACCGCCAGGACGGTGGCGAGGGCCAGCGTGATCAGCCCGTCCCACCGGTAGAGGAGGACGCCCGGCTGCACGGCGGGATCCTGCTCGCCCGGCAGCCTGATGCGGATGAGGAAGGTGAACACCGCGCCCGCCGCCCACACGAGGGCGATCCAGACGCTCGGCTGTACCCGCTTGAGCAGGGGCATCGGCGGCATGGCGTGCATACGCCGATCGTAACGACGCGGGCCGGGCCGGTCGTCGGACCGTGGTTGTACGACCCTGGCCGACTGCCCGATGCGGGATTGTCGGCGCCGGTCCGACGACGGACGGGGGAGCGCGCCGCCACCGTTGGGCGGGTGATCGAAGTCAACGAACTGACCAAACGCTACGGCGCGACCACCGCCGTCAAAGACCTCAGCTTCACGGTCCGCCCAGGGCTCGTCACGGGGTTCCTCGGGCCCAACGGAGCCGGCAAGAGCACCACCCTGCGGATGATCCTCGGCCTGAACGAGCCCACCGGCGGATCGGTCACCATCGACGGACGTTCCTTCCGGGAGCGCCCGCGCGGGCTGCGCCATGTCGGCGCGCTGCTCGACGCGGGCGACGTGCACGGCGGGCGCACCGCCGCCGCGCACCTCGCGGCGCTGGCCCGCGGCAACCGCATCCCGCGGGCGCGGGTCGACGAGGCGCTGCGGGAGGTCGGGCTCACCGGGGCCGCCCGGCGCCGGATCGGCGGGTTCTCGCTCGGGATGAAGCAGCGCCTCGGCATCGCGGGCACCCTGCTCGGCGATCCGCCGGTGCTGCTCTTCGACGAGCCGCTGAACGGACTCGACCCGGAGGGGGTGAAGTGGGTGCGGGGGCTGTTCCGGCGGCTGGCCGGGGAGGGGCGCACGGTGTTCGTCTCCAGCCATCTGATGACCGAGATGGAGAGCACGGCGGACGAGTTGGTCGTCATCGGCCGGGGTGAGCTGATCGCGGCGGAGGGCCTGGCGGAGTTCGCGGCCCGTGGCACGCGGTCGAGCGTGCGCGTAGGGACCCGGCAGGGCGCCGAGCTGACGGAACTGCTGACGGCCGAGGGTGCGGACGTCACCCCGGCGGGCGGCGACGGGCGGGGTGAACTGCTCGCCGTGACCGGCCTGAGCAGCGAGCGCGTCGCCGAGGTCGCCTTCCAACACCGGATCATGCTGGGTGAGTTGACCGCCGGCCGGTCCTCCCTGGAGGAGGCGTTCATGGAACTCACCGCCGACAGCGTCGAGTACGGCGCGCGGCCCGCCACCCCGGAACCGGGGACGACGCGATGACCACGGTGTCCACGCCGCCAGCCGCCCGCGCGACGGCCGCCGAACCCCCCGCCCGTTTCCGGGACCTCCTCGCCTCCGAGTGGCTCAAACTGTGGTCCCTGCGCTCGACGGTGCGGGCGTACGTGCTCGGCACGCTCGTCGTCCTCGCGTTCAACGTGGGTGCCACGTACGACCGTTACCGCTACTGGACCGAGCACAACGCGGCCGACCGCGCCGACTTTGTCGCCGGCGGGATCGCGCTCGCGTACGCCTACACCACCAACGCGGGCACCCTCATGATGCTCACCGCCGGTGCCATCGGGGCCGTGGCGATCACCGGTGAGTACAGCACCGGCCTGATCCGTACGACGTTCGCCGCCGTCCCCGCCCGCCGTTCGGTGATGGCGGCCAAGGTGTGTGTGCTCACGACGGTCATGACGGTGTTCGGGGCGGTGACCGCCGCCCTCTCGTTCTGGCTGTCCCAGGCGATCCTGGCGCGCCACGACGCGGGGGTGTCCATCGCCGACCCGGGGTCCTCGCGGGTGGTCGTGGCCTCGGCGCTGCTCGCGCCGGTGTGCGGGCTCGTCGGGATGGCCCTCGGGGTGCTGCTGCGGCACGGGGCGGCGACGGTGGTCACGGTCGTCGTGGTGCTGCTGGTCGTGCCGCTGGTCTTCGCCGACGACCGCCACTGGGCGGCCGTGGTGGACCACGCGCTGCCCAGCAGCGCGTGGATGCGCCTGGTCGACATCCGTTACGGCACCGGGGGAGCCGGGATCCCGTTCCCCTGGACGGTGGGCGGGGCGTGGACCGTGTTCGCGCTGTGGGCGCTGGGGGCGGCGGCCGTGGCGGTGTTCGCGACGCACCGCCGTGACCAGTGACCGGGCCTCCCGCAGTGGGGCGGGTCAGACGGTCTTGACCGCGCCCCCGTCGATCAGGTGGTCGGCCCCGGTGGTGCTGCCCGCGAGGGGCGAGGCGAGGTAGGCGACAAGGGCGGCGACCTCGTCCGGCCGGACGAGACGACCCGTCACCATCCCCGTGGCGGCGGGGAGTTGGGCCAGGAGTTGCTGGTGTTCCACGCCCATCGACCGGGCCAGCCCGGCACCGTATCCCTCGGGGCTCTCCCACATGTCCGTACGGACGGCGCCGGGCGAGACGGTGTTGACCCGCACGCCCTGCGGCCCGAACTCCTCGGCCAGTGCCTTGCCGAACGCGGTCAGCGCCGCCTTGGACGTGGTGTACGGGACGGGGCCCGCGTGCGGTGTACGGGCGCCGTTGGACGAGATGTTGACCACTGCGCCGCGCCGCTCGACGACATGGGGCAGCGCGGCGCGGGTGGTGCGTACGGCGGCGAGGAAGTTCAGGTCGAACACCTGCTGCCACTGCTCGTCGGTGAAGGTGAGGAAGCCGCCGGTGTGCCCTTCCCCGCCGTCGCCGCCACCGACGTTGTTGACGAGCACGTCGATGCCGGAGAGCTCGGCCGCGGCCTGCTCGATGAGCCGAGCGGGTCCGTCGGCGGTGGAGAGGTCGACGGGTATCCCGACGGCCCCCGTGGCCTTGAGCTCGGGAGTCGGATTCCGGGCGGCGGCCACGACGCGCATGCCCTCGTCGACGAGCGCGGCGACGGTGGCCAGCCCGATCCCGCGGCTCGCACCGGTGACGACGGCTGTCCTGCCGGCCAGTTGCAGATCCATTGCGTGCTCCGATGCTCGGAAAGATGAGTCACTGCCGATACCAAAACACTAATACATGCATCACATATGTTGCAACTAATCAGGGAACGGCAACCGCGGCGTACTCTTCTTGTCATGGTCGAGCAGAAGAACCCCAAGCCCCTGCGGGCGGACGCGGAGCGGACCGTACAGACGATCCTGACCGCCGCCGAACGCGTGCTGAGCGCCAGTCCGGCGGCGACGATGGAGCAGATCGCCGAGGCGGCGGGGGTCGCCCGTACGACGGTCCACCGGCGTTTCGCGACCCGCGAGGCCCTGGTCGACGCGCTGAGCGCGTGGGCGACACGGCAGTTCCACGACGCCGTGGTGAGCGCCCCGTTCACCGCCCCGCCGCTCGTCACGCTCTACCAGGCGACCGCCAACGTCCTGCGGGTGAAGATCAGTTGGAACTTCGCGATGAGCAGGACGACCCCGCACGACCCTGAGGTGGCCCGGATCCACGCCGACGTACTGGAACGCTGCGACGCCCTGTTCCTGCGCGCGAGGGACGCCGGAGTCCTCCGCCCTGACGTGGACCTGCTCTGGGTCCGGCAGGTCTACTACGCCCTGATCCACGAGGCGGCCCAGACCAACTCCCCGTCCGACGACACGGACGCGCTGGCCACCCTGGTGGTGGACACCCTGCTACGGGGCGCCGGCGGCCCGGCGGCCTCACTCACCCACCGGTAACCCCCACGGCGCCGCCACCACCCACAGAGGTGTTCACCGGGCGTTCACGCCACCCTTGTCGGGGCTCGAAACGATCTCCTCATTTGATGGGGAGGTGCGCGTGAACACGCGAAGAACGACTGGCCGTACGGCCTTGATCATGTCCATCATGGTCGCTTTGATGGTCGGCCTGATACCTGTGGCGTCGGCGATGCCGGCGACGCGAACAGCGGCGGCGGAGCCGCTCCTGGCCGCGCCTGCCGGTTCGGTGGGAGAGTTTTCCCTGGCGGTGGCGGGGGACGAGTCGGTCACCCTGTCTCTGGAAGCGTCCGACTTCGACCCGGACCGGATGCGCCGGGTTCTCGACGAGACCCAGAACCGCAACCCGCTCCTCAGCGATACCTTCCGCGAGGACTTCGAGGCGAATTCGAGCGGCACATCCGGGGGTGGTGTCGGCACCGGCGACTGGATCGACTTCGACGGGGAACTGTCGATGACGGCGACCGGTATCGCGCTGCGCATCGACGGCGGTGAGCCGCTGATGGACGTCGGGTTCTGGGAAAGTGTCGGGGCCTCGGCCGCGGGGGCGCTGGCCGGGCTGGTGGTGCGGGCCGGCTGCATCGGCTTCTTTCCCGAGGCGGCCGTCATGTGCGTCTCCATCGGCGGCTTCGTCGGCGGGCTGACGCGGGGAATGATCATCCAGGCGATCGAAGGCACACTCAAGGACGGTGAGGCATGGGCCAAGACGCTCGCCGGTGCGCTCATTCTGGCCGCCGGCGGAGCCGCCTGGGAGGCCGGGGTCAAGGACTGGTCCAAGGAGGTGCTGCCCGCTCACATCGAACGTCTGGGGGCGGCGCTCGTCCGGTTCGGTGAGAAGCTGTCCGCCGGGTGGGGCGTCCTCAAGGCGGGCTGCGTGACGGCGGGCCAGTTCCTGGCGGAGGTCGGCAGGCACCTCGCCGACGCGGTCTCCCGGGTCCACATCCCGGTCGCCTTGCGGGTCATGCCGCTCGGAGACTCGATCACGTACGGTGTGGAGAGTTCCGACGGGAACGGCTACCGCGACGAGTTGTACAACTACTTGCAGGGCAGCGCGCCCAGCGTCGATTTCGTCGGGTCGGTGCGGTCCGGCACGATGAGTGACCGCGACAACGAGGGTCATCCGGGCGACCGGATCGACGAGATCGCGGGCTTCGCGTTCTGCAGCGTGCCTCGTTACCAGCCGAACTTGATCACCCTGCACGCGGGCACCAACGACATGAACCAGGAATACAAGCTGGCCACCGCGCCCGACCGGCTCAGGAAGCTGGTGAACCAGGCGCTGGCGGATTCACCGCGTGCCACGGTGCTGGTCGCCCAGCTCATCCCGACCGGCAAGGCCGGGCTGCAGTCGCGCATCGACGCCTACAACGACGCGCTGCCCGACATGGTGGAGGACCTGCGACGCGAGGGCAAGCACGTCCTGTCGGTGGCCATGGCGCGGGTCGAGGTCAGTGACGGGCTGCAGAACGACGCCCATCCGACGGACGCCGGCTACGCGAAGATGGCCGACGCCTGGTACGACTCCGTGCTGGAGGCGAACGCCCTGGGCTGGCTTGAGACGCCGTCGGCGGAGCAGGCTCCCGCCGACTGCAACCCGGCGGACTCGGGCATCGGGACCGGCGACCCCGGGGACTCCGGGGTGGGTGACAGTGGAACGGCTCTCGGCGAGGGCTGGCGCGCGCTGGGCGTGATCGCCCCCGGATACGGCACCCGGGAGGGCCGCACGGTCATCACCGAGCTCAACGGTGACCAGCGGGCCGACTACCTCCAGGTCCGCGACGACGGCAGCTTTCGCGCCTCGGTGAACACCGTCGGCACACCCGGCCAACCCGACTGGGTGGCCGCGGGCACGTACAAGCCGGCGGACGGCGTCCACGGGGACCAGGTGCGGTTCGCCGACCTCAACGGGGACGGACGCGACGACTACCTTGTGGTGAGCCCCGAGAGCAAGGTACGGGCCCACATCAACTCTCCCGGACCGGACGGCAAGCTCAAGTTCGTCGAATGGGGGGTCGTGTTCGACGAGGAGGCGTTCAGCCGCGACAACCTCCGGTTCGCTGACGTCACCGGCGACGGACGTGACGACATCCTGCGGGTCGGCGCGGAGGGCGCGGTCCACGTGTACCAGAACCAGTGGGACCCCGCCGGCGGGCAGGTCAGCGACAAGCCGACTCCCCCGGAGTGGCCGCTGTGGCTCAACTGGGCCGGAGGAACCCGCGGCTCGTCGCTGGAAGCCGTCCGGTTCGCCGACGGCGACGGCGACGGCCGGGCCGACTATCTCCAGGTCGGCCTCGACGGCACGGTGCACGCCTTCCTCAACCGCGGCGGCGGAGGCAACGGCAGCTTCGAGGCCCGCTACAACTGGGCCAACGCGTCCAACTACCCCCGGCCGTACGTCCAGTTCGCCGACATCAGCGGCGACGGCAAAGCCGACTACCTCGCCGTCTACGACGGCGGCACGGTCCGCGCCTGGCTCAACCGCGGCGGCAACTAGGTCCTGTACGGAGTGCGGCGCGGCGTGAACTGCGCTATGACGAATGGGAGTTGACCGGACCGTTCCTGCGGACAGGCAGGAACGGTCCACCACCCCGCCCGCGGCAAAAAGGTCCGCACCCGCTCCGGCAGGGTCGCCTCTCTCGGCGGTCTGCGGATCGGGTGCGGACTGGTAAGCGATACGACCCGCGAGACCGCGGGTCTGGCAGCCTGGGTAAAGATCAGGCCTTCTTGGTCTCCCAGAAGATCTTGTCGACCTGGGCGATGTAGTCCAGCGCCTTCTGGCCCGTCGCCGGGTCCTTCGACGCCTTCGCGGCCGACAGGGCCTTCAGGGTGTCGTTGATCAGCTGGTGCAGCTCCGGGTACTTCTCGAAGTGCGGGGGCTTGAAGTAGTCGCTCCACAGCACCGAGACGTGGTGCTTCGCGAGCTCGGCGCGCTGTTCCTTGATGACCGTGGCGCGGGCCTGGAAGTGCGCGTCGTCGTTACCCGCCATCTTCTCCTGGACGGCCTTGACCGACTCGGCTTCGATGCGGGCCTGGGCGGGGTCGTAAACGCCGCAGGGAAGGTCGCAGTGGGCGCTGACCTTCACCTTGGGGGCAAACAGGCGGGAGAGCATTGAGCTGTCCTTCCTCGTGATCGTCTTCTCAGGTGGGACATTACTCCGTGAGAAGCCGGATTTCGCGTGTGCCCCCTAGGGCTTAGGACAAAAGTCCGGGGTCGGATCGGGACCGGACGGCCGAACGTACCGTGGGACCGGGAGGTGTGGGATGACGGAGCACGGGCGGGAGCCGAGGGCGCTGTTGGGGATCGCGGAGGTGTCCGGGCCGTCCATGTATCCCACCCTCAAGCAGGGCGATCAGCTGCTGGTGCACTACCGCGCACCGGTCAAGGCGGGGGACATCGCCGTGCTGAAACATCCACTCCAGCAGGACCTGCTCATCGTGAAGCGGCTGGTCCAGCGGCGTGACGGCGGATGGTGGGTGCTCGGGGACAATCCCGGGGCCGAGGGCGACAGCCGGGTGTTCGGCACCGTCCCCGGTGAGCTCGTGCTCGGCCGGGTGCGGGCCCGTTACCGGCCGCGTGCCGAGGATCAGCGGTCCGTGGCCGGGGCGCTCGCGTGGGCCTTCTCGGCACTGCGGCCCGTGCTGTCGGACCGTTCCGTCTCCAGGCGTTTACGGGCCCGGTAGGCGGCCACGTTGGCCCGGGTCGCGCAGCGGTCCGAGCAGTAGCGGCGCGAGCGGTTGGTCGAGGTGTCGAGATAGGCGTTACGGCACGGCGCCGCCTGGCACAGGCCCAGCCGGTCCACGCCGTACTCCGTCAGATGGAACGCCAGCCCCATCGCGGCGATCGCCGCGAACCCCGCGGTCGCGTTCGACGGGTGCTCCGCCAGATGCATGTGCCAGCGCGGGTGCCCCTCGTCGTCGAGGAAGTCGTGGCCCGAGATCTGCGGGCTGACGGGGAACTCCAGCAGCAGCGAGTTCAGCAGGTCGACGGCGTGCGTCGCCTCGCCCGCGTCCGCCGCCGCGAACACCGCGCGCAGCCTGCCGCGTACGGAACGGAAGCGGGTGACGTCCGCGTCCGTGGCCCGGCGCGAGGCCTGGGTGGAGGACCCGCCGAAGAGGGCGCGGACGGCCTCGACCGAGGTCAGCGTGTCCGTACCGCGGGCCGGTTCCTCGGTGTTGACCAGGCGTACGGCGTAGTCCGAGTAAGAGGCCAGTTCCACTTGTAGTCCTTACGGCAGCGGTCTAGGGTCGGTGTAATAGCTGGTCTTGCTGACAGGGTATTACGGAGCGGAGGGTTTCGATGGTGGACGCGGGGACGGAGCCGGGGACCGGGGCGGCGGACACGGGCAGCGCGGTGGGCGGGGCGCCCGCCGTGGGGCGGGCCGAATGGCGTGCCTGGCAGGACAGCTGGGACCGCCAGCAGGAGTGGTACATGCCCGACCGCGAGGAGCGCTTCCGGGTGATGCTCGACATGGTCGAGGCCCTGGTGGGGCGGGAACCGAGGGTGCTCGACCTGGCGTGCGGTACGGGAAGCATCAGCGACCGGCTGTTGCAGCGGTTCCCGGCGGCGACAAGCACCGGCGTCGACCTCGACCCCGCGCTGCTCGCCATCGCGGGCGGCTACTTCGCCGGCGACACCCGCCTGACCCTGGTGCGGGCCGACCTCAAGGACCCCGGCTGGACGGCGAAGCTGCCGTACGAGTCGTACGACGCCGTCCTCACCGCCACCGCGCTGCACTGGCTCCACAGCGAGCCGCTGGCCGTGCTGTACGGGCAGATCGCCGGACTCGTCAGGCCCGGCGGCGTCTTCATGAACGCCGACCACATGACGGACGGCGGCACGCCCCGTATCAACGAGGCCGAGCGCGCCCACCGGCACCGGGAGATGGACCGCGCCAAGGAAGCGGGCGCCCTCGACTGGGCCGAATGGTGGAATCTCGCCGCCAAGGACCCGGTGCTCGCCGGGCCGACCGCCGAGCGGTTCGCGATCTACGGCGAGCACGCGGACGGGGACACGCCCTCCGCCGAGTGGCACGCGAGGACGCTGATGGACGCGGGCTTCGGCGAGGCGCGGGCGGTCTGGTCCTCGCCGTCGGACTCGCTGGTCCTGGCGCTGAAGTAGCCGGGCAGCACGGAGGGGGGTGACGGACCGAGGCCCGTCACCCCCCTTCGCGACAGCTACAGCACCTTCGACAGGAACGACTTCGTCCGCTCGTGCTGCGGATTCGTCAGCACCTCGCGCGGATGGCCCGACTCCACGACCACCCCGTCGTCCATGAACACCAGCGCGTCCCCGACCTCACGCGCGAAGCCCATCTCGTGCGTCACGACGACCATCGTCATGCCGTCCTCGGCGAGATCACGCATCACGTCCAGCACATCGCCCACCAGCTCCGGGTCGAGCGCCGACGTCGGCTCGTCGAAGAGCATCAGCTTCGGCTCCATCGCCAGCGCGCGGGCGATGGCCACGCGCTGCTGCTGGCCGCCGGAGAGCTGGGACGGATAGCCGCCGGCCTTGTCCGCCAGCCCCACCCGGTCCAGCAGCTTCTCGGCCCGCGCCCTCGCGACCGCCTTCGGCTCACGGCGCACCTGCATCGGCGCCTCCATGATGTTCTCGATGGCCGTCATGTGCGGGAAGAGGTTGAAGCGCTGGAAGACCATGCCGATGTCCCGGCGCTTCAGGGCTACTTCGGCGTCCCGCAGCTCGTACAGCTTGTCGCCCTTCTGGCGGTAGCCGACCAGCTCGCCGTCGACGTACAGCCGCCCGGCGTTGACCTGCTCCAGATGGTTGATGCAGCGCAGGAACGTCGACTTGCCGGACCCGGAGGGCCCGATCAGACAGAAGACCTCGCGCGGCGCGACCTCCAGGTCGATGCCCTTCAGCACATGCGCGGGACCGAAGGACTTGTGTACGCCCTCGGCCTTCACCATCGCGGTCGCGCCGTTCGTCGTCTTCGCGATGGCGGTCATGCCGTGCCTCCGTTCGGGCGGCCCAGGGAGAAGAGACTGGCCCTGACTTTCTGGAACGGGGTCTGCGGCAGGGTGCGCAGCGAGCCGCGCGCATAGTGCCGCTCCAGGTAGTACTGGCCGACGCTCAGGACCGAGGTCATCAGCAGATACCAGGCGGCGGCGAGGAAGAGCATCTCGACCGGGGCGCCGGACGTCTGCCCGATGTCCTGCGCGTATCTCAGCAACTCGTAGAACTGCACCGTCGCCACCAACGACGTCGTCTTCAGCATGTTGATGACTTCGTTGCCGGTCGGCGGCACGATCACCCGCATCGCCTGCGGGATCACGATGCGGCGCAGCGTCTTGGCGTGGCTCATGCCCAGCGCGTGCGACGCCTCCGTCTGGCCCTCGTCCACCGAGAGCAGACCGGCGCGGCAGATCTCCGCCATGTACGCGGCCTCGTTGAGACCGAGACCGAGCAGCGCCGTCAGGAACGGCGTCATGAAGCTGGCCCAGTAGTCCTTGTAGATCGGCCCGAGGTTGATGTACTCGAAGACCAGGCCCAGGTTGAACCAGACCATCAGCTGGACGAGGACCGGCGTACCGCGGAAGAACCAGATGTACGACCAGGCGATGGACGACATCACCGGGTTCTTCGACAGCCGCATCACCGCGAGGACGATGCCGCCGACCACACCGATGGCCATCGACAGGATGGTCAGGATCATCGTCTGGCCGACACCCTTGAGGATGCGGTCGTCGAAGAAGTAGTCGGGTACGGCGCCCCAGTTGATCTTTCCCTGGGAGAACGCGTAGATGATCGTCGCCAGCAGCGCGAGCGCGACGACCGCGCTCACGTACCGCCCGTAGTGCCGGACCGGGATGGCCTTGATGGCCACCGGTCCGGCGGGTCCCGATGGTGGAGCGTCGGAGGGACCGTCCGACTTCGATACGTCAACAGACACGGGTGCTGCCTTTCGGAGCCGGGTGCGATCAGGTGCCGGCGTTGATCGTGGCTTCCTTGACCGCGCCGGCGTCGACGCCCCACTTCGCGATGATCTTGTCGTACTCGCCGTTGGCGATGATCGCGTCGAGCGCGGACTTCAGCGCCTTGCTCAGCTCGTCGTTGCCCTTGGCGACCGCGATGCCGTACGGGGCGGCCTCGATCTGCTCGCCGACGAGCTGGAAGTCGTTGCCGCCGCCCGAGGTCTTCACCGCGTACGCCGCGACCGGGAAGTCCGACGAACCGGCGTCGGCGCCGCCGGCGCGCAGCCGCGTCTGGGCCAGCTGGTCGTTGTCGAACGCCTGGATCCCGATGGCCTTCTTGCCGTCGTCCGTGCACTTCTTCGACTCGGCCTTGGCCAGGTCGTGCGAGACGGTGCCGCGCTGGACGACCATCTTCTTGCCGCAGAGGTCCGACCAGGCCGCGATGCCCTTGTCGTCGCCCTTCTTGGTGTAGATGGAGACACCGGCCGTGAAGTAGTCGACGAAGTCGACACCCTCGCCGACCTTCTTGCCGGTCTCGGAGTCCACGCCGTCCTGGCGGGCCTTGGTGTCCGTCATCGCCGACATCGCTATGTCGTAGCGCTTGGAGCGCAGACCCGTGAGCAGCGTGTCGAACGTGCCGTTCTCGAACTCGAACGTCACGCCGAGCTGCTTGCCGAGCGCGTCGGCGATGTCCGGGTCGATACCGACGGTCTTGCCCGCGTCGTCCTTGAACTCGACCGGCGGGTACGCGATGTCGGAGCCCACCTTGATGACACCCTTGTCCGCGATCTCCTTCGGCAGCTGGTCGGCCAGCGGCGCGCTCTTCGTGGAGGCGGCGGGGTCCTTCTTGCCGTCGTCGGTCTGGTCGCCACAGGCGGTCAGCAGCAGCGCGCCGGCGACCGCGAGCGCGCCGACCGCGGCGATCCGGGACTTCCCGGCGGTGGTACGACTGGTGAGGCTGGCGGTCATGATGAGGATCCTCCGGCGGACGAGGGAATTACCACGCGGTGGGCACGCGCCATCGGGTGTCGCGACCGTGTGTGACTGATTAGGGCATCTTGCCATTCGGACTGGGCCGTTCAGGGACCTCGTCATGTCAAAATCGGATAACGGGTCACCCCCGTCCACCGGCAGACCGGCACATCGAGACCGGACCATCTACTGGAGTGCCTTCTTCCGGCCGGACAATCTCCGGTCCGTCCCGCTCCTCCAGGCGGTTTCGTGTCGTGCGGCGGAAGTGTCCTGAAACTCCGCTATGAGTCATGTCACCGCGTGTAGAAGGTTTCATGGGCGACCCGCCGACCCGGCCCGTCCGGTATGAAGGACACCAACACCCCTCATCCGGGGCTCAGGGCGCGTGTGCGGTGCGCCCGGCGCGTACGTACCTCCTCCTGTTCGGCCTTCCAATCGCCGATAACAGGTCATGTACGCGGTGCCCGCCCACCCCTCCCTAACCCAGGAGTGGACACCCTCAACTGATGAAGAGAATTAAGGGGTCAAGAACATGGCAGCGGAGATCGTGAATCCTCGCAGCGAGAGTGAGAGCGAAAGCGCCCGGGACGCCGCCGGTGACGGTGTCGGCGACGACGCCACCGACGAGCCCTTCGATCCGGCCTTCGCGCTCCACCGCGGCGGGAAGATGGCCATCCAGGCCACCGTGCCCGTCCGCGACAAGGACGACCTGTCCCTCGCGTACACGCCGGGCGTCGCCAAGGTGTGCACGGCGATCGCGGAGAACCCGGACCTGGTCCACGACTACACCTGGAAGTCGCAGGTCGTCGCCGTCGTGACCGACGGGACCGCGGTCCTGGGGCTGGGCGACATCGGTCCGGAGGCGTCGCTCCCCGTGATGGAGGGGAAGGCGATCCTCTTCAAGCAGTTCGGCGGCGTCGACGCGGTGCCGCTCGCGCTGGCCACGACCGACACCGACGAGATCATCGACACCGTCGTGCGGCTCGCGCCGTCCTTCGGCGGCGTCAACCTGGAGGACATCTCGGCGCCCCGCTGCTTCGAGATCGAGCGCCGGCTCCAGGAACGGCTCGACATCCCCGTCTTCCACGACGACCAGCACGGCACGGCCGTCGTGACGCTGGCCGCCCTGCGGAACGCGGCGAAGCTCACCGGGCGCGAGCTCGGCGAGCTGCGCGCGGTCATCTCCGGGGCGGGGGCGGCGGGGGTCGCCATCGCGAAGTTCCTGCTGGCGGCGGGGATCGGGGATGTGTCGGTCGCCGACCGCAAGGGCATCGTCAGCCCGGACCGCGACGACCTGACGGACGTCAAGCGCGAGCTGGCCGAGATCACGAACCACGCGGGTCTCTCCGGCTCGCTGGAGGCCGCGCTCTCGGGCGCGGACGTCTTCATCGGCGTCTCGGGCGGTACGGTCCCGGAGCCGGCGATCGCGTCGATGGCCCCCGGGGCGTTCGTCTTCGCCATGGCCAACCCGAACCCGGAGGTCCACCCGGACATCGCGCACCAGTACGCGGCGGTGGTGGCGACGGGGCGCAGCGACTACCCGAACCAGATCAACAACGTGCTGGCGTTCCCCGGGATCTTCGCGGGCGCGCTCCAGGTGCGGGCGTCACGCATCACGGAGGGCATGAAGATCGCGGCGGCGAACGCACTGGCGGACGTGGTCGGTGACGAACTGTCGGCGGACTACGTGATCCCGTCCCCGTTCGACGAGCGGGTGGCCCCGGCGGTGACGTCGGCGGTGGCGTCGGCGGCACGCTCGGAGGGGGTCGCACGGCGCTGAGCCACGTTGCCGCACGGGCCGTCTCTCCCTGGTGGGTGGGGCGGCCCGTTGCGGTTCGCGTGCAGCGGGGTCGCCTCCGGCGCGGGTCCGCCTCCGGCGGGGTCGGTGGTGCGGGTCCGCCTCCGGCGGGGTTCGTGGTGTGGGTCGGTTGCCGGGTGCCGCTCCGGGGTCATGCCCGGACGGCGTGATTTACGCCGCGTGCAACGCTCGTTGGACCCGGGGGAGCCGGGTTGTCCACGCGACACAAATCAGCCTGAGTGTCCGGACACGACCCCTGCACGTCCCCCTTCCAACGCGCGGTCTGCCCTGGGCTCGGGAACCGTTCCCCCCCGATCCTGCGTGAGCACTTGATGTGCTGTCCGGTGGTGAGGCGAAGCGGAGGACCCCATGAAAGCGCGGACGATGGCGAGCGCGGCGGTATCGGCATGCGTGGTGCTGGTGACGTGTGCGTGCGGTCCGGAGAAATCGGCGGAGGACGCGGACACGAAGCCGTCGCAACCGGCCGCGTCCACACCGGCGGAGAAGCCCTCGGAGAAGCCGTCGATCACGCCGTCCGCGACCCCGACCGGCGACCAGCCCGCGCCCAGGACGATGGCGGGCGCGATCGAGCGGTACGAGGAGTTCCTCCACGCCGTAGGCCGCGAGGACATCGACACGGTTTGCGAGGTGGCCGGGCCCGCGGCGAAGCAGGCCGAGGACCAGGGGTTCGGCCCGTGCACCACGACGTTCCAGATCACGTTCCAGATGATCCCGCCGGAGAAGAAGAAGGCGCTTCAGACCGCGACGGTCGACCCGCAGCGCGTCGTCGAGCTGGCGGCCGACAAGTTCGAGATGCCCGTGGAATCGGTCAAGTCCTCGGTGACGTTCGGAGAGGAGGAGATCGGCAGCTCCACCATGGAGTACCTCAAGAACGACTGGTACGTCACCGACTGAACCCAACATCGGGTCCAACGACCTTGCACGCGCCATAAATCACGCCGTCCGGACATACCCCTCCGGAGGCCCCGAACCCCGCCCGCAACCGACAACCGCAACCTAACAGCCCCCACCCATTCACCCGCGCCTGGTGGGATCCTCGCGCTCAGGATCCACGAACAGGAGGCGCTAGTGAATCTGCTTGTCAACGGTGACGCCGAGAAGGGACCCGGTGGCACCGCCGAGCCGGTCGGGAGTGTTGTCGGGTGGGGCGTACGGAAAGGCGCGCCCGCGCTCATCGGATACGACGTCGGCGACGGCTACCCCACGCCCGCCGACCCCGGCCCCGGCGCCGCCGCCGGGGCGCGGTTCTTCGCCGGGGGGAACAGCCCCCTCACCACACTGGTGCAGGAAGCGACCCTGCCCGCCCACGGAGCCACCGGGCACGGTCCCGTCGACGCCGGGCGCGTCCGGTACGTGCTGAGCGGCTGGCTCGGCGGGTACGCCGGGCAGGAGGACGGCGTCAGGTTGTCCGTCGAGTTCCGGGACCGCGCGGGCAACCCCCTCGCGCTCTCCGTACTCGGCCCCGTCACCGCCGCCGAACGCGGCCACGCCACGGCCCTGTTGGAGCGCCGCGCCGAGGCGGCCGTACCGCCGGGCGCCCGGTCCGCCCACGTACAGCTCTCGTTCACGCGCAGTGGCGGGGGCACGTCGAACGACGGCTACGCGGACCAGATCTCACTCGCCCTCACGGCCTCGGGAAGGCACAAGTGACCCTCAACAGACGTGATCTGCTCAAGGCCGCCGGCGCCGCGGGCGCGCTCAACGCCGTCTGGCCCCTGACCGCCGGGCTCTCGCCCGCGCAGGCCCGCGAGGCCGCGGAGGCGCTCGGATCGACGTACGACAACGCGCCGTTCACGCTCGGCGTCGCGTCCGGCGACCCGCAGCCCACCAGCGTCGTGCTCTGGACGCGCCTCGCGCCCGAGCCGTTCGCCGAGCCGGGCGAGCAGAAGCTCGCCGAGGTCGTCGACGTCCGCTGGGTCGTCGCCGAGGACCGCGCCCTGCGCCGTGTCGTCGCGCGCGGCACCGTCCCCGCGTCCGCGACGCTCGCGCACAGTGTGCACGTGCCGGTGGGCGGTCTGCGCCCCGGCCGTACGTACTACTACGCCTTCACCGCGCTCGGCAGGACGAGCCGCCTGGGCAGGACCCGTACCGCGCCCGCCGGTCACGTCCGCTCCGCCCGCTTCGCCACCGCCAACTGCCAGAACTACCCGCAGGGCCACTACGCCGCGCTGCGCGCCCTCGCCCGCGAGGACCTGGACTTCGTCATCCACCTCGGCGACTACATATACGAGCACGGTCCCGAGGGCAGTGACATCCGCGACCACAACGGTCCGACGATCCTCACGCTCCAGGACTACCGGGTACGCCACGCCCTCTACAAGGGCGACGCGTCGCTGCGCGAGGCGCACGCCGCGCACCCCTGGTTCCTCACCTGGGACGACCACGAGGTCGCGAACGACTACAGCGGTACGGGCGGCGGCGCCCCGTTCATGCGGCGCCGGGCCGCGGCGTACCAGGCGTGGTACGAGCACCAGCCCCACCGCGGCGCCGGCGAGTCCGTGCTGCCGGACATCGACATCCACCGGGTGCGCCGCTGGGGTGACCTGCTGGAGCTGGCCGTGCTCGACCTGCGGCAGTACCGGTCCGCGCAGAACATCCCCGGCGGCACCATCCTGGGCGCCGACCAGAAGGCGTGGCTGAAGAAGACCGTCGACCGCGCGCCCGACAGCTGGCACATCTGGGCCAACTCGATCATGCTCAGCCAGCTGCGCGGGCGTCCCGGTGGCGGCTTCATGTTCACCGACCAGTGGGACGGCTTCCTCGGCGAGCGCAAGGAGGTGCTGGAGCACGTGCGCACCAGCGGCCTCGAAGACCTCGTGGTCCTGACCGGTGACTGGCACTCCGCGTTCGTCGACGACATCCGGCCGGATTACGACAACACCGAATCGCCCGTCCTGGGAACGGAGTTCACCGCGCACTCGGTCAGCTCCAGCGCCTACGACGCGCCGTGGAACGCCGCCAACGGTCCGCTGATGGGCGCGGCGAATCCGCACCTCCAGTACTTCGAGGGCAACCGTTACGGCTACGACGTGTACGAGGTCACGCCGGAACGGTTCAGCACCCATATGCGGGTCATCGGCGACCGCCGCGATCCGGCGTCCCCCGTCTCCACCCTGACCACCTTCCATGTGGACCGGGGCACGGCGGGCGCGTACGAGGACCCGGCGACGAAGTCGTCGCCCGCGCAGTACCGCAGGGACTGACGCGCGGCCCGGAGCGGAGGCGGGACCCGCCTCACACGCGTGTGTGGTTCCGCGCGTACCGCCTCCGCTCTAGGGTCAAGGTCATGTTCGCCGCCTACGCAGCCCGCATCGACAGGGACCAGCCCATCAACGGCCTTGAGTTGGGCGACCGCCCGGCTCCGGAGCCGCGCCCCGGCTGGTCCACCGTGACCGTGAAAGCCGCCTCGCTCAACCACCACGACCTCTGGACCCTGCGCGGGGTCGGTATCACGGAGGACCGGTTGCCCATGATCCTCGGCTGTGACGCCGCCGGGATCGACGAGGAGGGCAACGAGGTCGTTATCCACTCCGTCATCGGACAGACCGGCCACGGCGTCGGCCCCCGCGAGCCGCGCTCGATCCTCACCGAGCGCCACCAGGGCACCTTCGCCGAACAGGTCTCCGTCCCCACCTGGAATCTGCTGCCCAAGCCCGCGGGGCTGAGCTTCGAAGAGGCCGCCTGTCTGCCGACCGCCTGGCTGACCGCGTACCGGATGCTGTTCACCAACGCCGGCGTACGGCCCGGGGACTCCGTCCTCGTACAGGGCGCGGGCGGCGGTGTCGCGACCGCCGCGATCGTCCTCGGGAAGGCCGCCGGGATGCGGGTGTACGCCACCAGCCGCGACGAGGCCAAGCGCAAGCGCGCCGTCGAACTGGGCGCCACCGAGGCGTTCGAGCCCGGCGCGCGGCTGCCGCAGCGCGTGGACGCCGTCCTGGAGACGGTGGGCGCCGCGACCTGGTCGCACTCGGTCAAGTCCCTGCGGCCCGGCGGCACGCTGGTGATCTCCGGCGCCACCAGCGGCGACCGCCCCTCGCACGCCGAACTGACCCGGATCTTCTTCCTGGAGCTCAGGATCGTCGGCTCGACGATGGGCACGAAGGACGAACTGGAGGACCTGCTGTCCTTCTGTACGACGACGGGCATCCGCCCGGTCATCGACGCCGTCCTGCCGCTCGACCGGGCGCGCGAGGGCTTCGAGCGGATGAGCGCGGGCGATCTGTTCGGCAAGATCGTGCTGACCCGCTGAGGAGGGTGCCGTGAACGAGCTGCTGCCCTTACTGGTGGTCGTCGCCTGTCTGGCGCTGGTCATGGGCTTCTTCGGCCTGCTCGCGCTGCGCGTGCGACGCCGGGGCAGCGCGGGCGCGGCGATCACCGCGGCCATGGCCTCGTACGACGAGGCGTTCCGGGTGACCGCGCACGACGCGCACTACGAGATCCAGGCGGCGGCGGAGCGGCAGCTCCCGCTGCCCTCGCCCGACGATCCGGACCACCGCCGCGCCACCGGCCTTGGCCCGTCCGGGCGTTCGCCCTCCGGGCGTCCTGCCCGCCGCCGCTCCGTACTGCGGCGCTGGGCGTGGCGCCTGCGCGGTTGAGTTGTCAATTTTGGTTGACGGGATCCGTTTGTCAACGTAGATTGACAGTCATGACCGATGCAACGGATCTCGCCGAACGGGCGGGCGACCGCGATCCCCGCGTCGGGCTGCGAGCTGTCGCCGCGCTGCGGCGGCTGCTCGAACAGCTCGAAGCCGTCCAGGTGCGCAGCGCACGGAACCAGGGCTGGTCGTGGCAGGAGATCGCGGCCCAGCTCGGTGTCAGCAGGCAGGCGGTACACAAGAAGTACGGGAGGCAGTGATGTTCGAACGGTTCACGAAGGGTGCGCGCGCCGTGGTGACGGGCGCTGTCGCCCAGGCCGAACGCACGGCGTCGCCCCAGGTCACCGACGAGCACATGCTCCTCGCGCTGCTCGAATCCGAGGGGACGCGATCGGCGTTCGCCTTCGCCTCGCTCGGCATCCTGGACCGGCGCGACTCGGTCGAGGCGGGGCTGGCGGACGCGCGGCGGCGGGGCGGGATGTCGTCGGCCGATACGGCGGCGCTCGCCGGGATCGGGATCGACGTCGGCCAGATCGTCTCGAAGGTCGAGGAGGCGCACGGCGCGGGCGCGATGGGGGCGCGGGGGGCGGTGAAGCGGGGCTGGACGTCCCACCGGAAGTTCGCGCCCACCGCGAAGAAGACGCTGGAGCAGTCGCTGCGGGTCGCACTGGGTCGCGGCGACAAGGAGATCACCGACGGCCACATCCTGCTGGCCCTGACGGCACGGCCGGGAGTGGTGTCGGACGTGCTGGCGGACCACGGGGGGACGTACGTGGCGATGGAACGGGCGCTGTTCGGGGAACGCGAGTAGAGGGGTGCCGTCCGGCGGTTCGCGGGGTTGTCGGGTTGCGGGTGGCCGCTCCGGGCATGACCCCGGAGCGGCACCCGGACACCCACCCGCACCACGAACCCCCGCCGGAGGCGACCCCGTGCGCCCTACGCCGGAGGCCTCCGCAGCAGTGCTCCGATGTGGGCCGCCGCCGTGGACAAGTGGCCGCGGGCCTCCGTCAGTTGGGCCTCCGTCACCCCGTGGTCGCGCGCCGCGTCGCGGACGTCGTCGCGGAAGCGGTCCAGCAGGCGGTCCAGGTCACGGGCCGGGTCGCCCGTCGCGGGTGTGTCCTCGGCCCACGCGGAGTCGGTGTCCGGTTTGGCGTACGGGGGCCATGCGGAGCCCTTCGCCAAGCCTCCGAGCTGCGTGGACAGTTCGGACAGGCCCTCCCGTACCCCCGTCGGCCAGTCGCCGCGCGAGAAGTGGCCCTGGACCTGGTCCTGGACCTGTTTGGCGATGCGCAGCATCTCCTGGCGGGCCGTCTCCTGGGCCTCCTTGGCCTGGCGGCGGGCCTGTTGGGCGTCTTCGCGGGCCCGGCGCGACTCGTCCTTCGCGCGGCGGGCCTGTTCCTTCCACTCCTGCTTCGCGCGCCGCAACTCCTCCTTCGCCGCGCGCCACGACTCGCCGTCCCCGGGCCCGTTCTCCCAGTCGGGGCCAGGGGAAGGCGTGCCCGCCGCGGACGCCGCCGCGCGCATCTCGTTGCGCAGCTGGCCCGCCGCACCCCGTACGTCGTCCCGGATCTCCGCGGCGAGTTCGGAGACGGACTCGCGGATCTCCAGCTCCAGGTCGGCGAGTTCACCGCTGCGGCCCGCCAACTCCTCGCGGCCCGCGTCCGTGATCGAGTAGACCTTGCGGCCGCCCTCGGTGGCGTGCGTGACCAGGCCCTCGGCCTCCAGCTTGGACAGCCGCGGGTAGACCGTGCCGGCGGACGGCGCGTACAGCCCCTGGAAGCGCTCCTCCAGCAGCCGGATCACCTCGTACCCGTGCCGCGGTGCCTCGTCGAGCAGCTTGAGCAGATAGAGGCGGAGGCGGCCGTGGGCGAAGACCGGGGGCATGTCAGAGCTCCTTCTTGTCGGCCGGCGTCGCGTCGTCCGCGACGGTGTCCACGGGTGCCGCGTCGTACGGTTCCTCCGCCGGCGGCCTCCGCAGGAGGGCGATCGAGCCGGACACCGTCACCGCCTTGAGCTGCCCCGTACCCGACCCGAGCGTGCCGGTGATCTTCTTCGAGCCCCAGTGTCCGCCGACGCGCAGATCGTCGAACGCGTTGGAGACCGAACCGCTCGTCGTGTTCGCCTCGACCGTCGCGTCCGCCGGGTGCGGCAGTCTGATGGCGACCTCGCCCGAGACCGTGTTGACCTTGATGTCGGTGGGTTTGCCGGCGGACTCCAGGTCGATGGCCATGTCGCCGCTGACGGTATCGGCCCGTACGGAGGATCCCCCGCAGTCCACGACGGTCAGATCACCGGAGACCGAGTTGAAGCGGAGGTCGCCGGTGACGGCCTGGGCCTCGACGTTCCCGGTGACGGTCTCCGCGCGGACCCGGCCGGCCAGGCGGACGAGGGTGGTGTCGCCGTGCACGCCGCGTACGTCCGTACGCCCCTTGATCCCGGAGATCACCGCGCCCGCCCCGACGACGCCGACCTCGACGCTCGCCGTCGAGGGGACCGTGAGTGAGACGACGGCGCGGCGCCGGCGGCCCTTGGGGTCGAGCCAGCTGAGGAGGTTCTGCCAGGGCAGGTCCTGGTAGGCGATCGTGAGCGTGCTGCCCGTGCGGGTCACGATCAGGGGCGGGCCCTGGATCTCGGAGATCTCCAGACGCGCGCCGCCCTGGTCGGCCAGTGCGGTCTCGTCCATGCCGACGACATTGACGGTGCCGTTCGCGATGCGCACGCTGAGCGCCGTCACGGGGTCGTCGAACGTCAGCTTCTTCGGCTCGCTGACTTCCCACGTCGACTCTGCCATGGTGCTGACTCCCCTGGGCCGGCCACGACGCAACATATCGCGTCTCTTACTCGACACGATATATCGCGGATGGGGGAAGTCAAGACCTATCGCGATGCCCGTCGGCGGCGCTTCAGTCGTCCTCGTCGTCGTCCAGACGCGCCAGCCAGGTCGCCAGGCGTTCCACCGGAACCTCGAAGTCCGGGTTGAGGTCGACGAACGTACGGAGCTGCTCGGCCAGCCACTCGAAGGTCACTTCCTCCTCGCCGCGCCGCTTTTCCAGTTCCTCGATCCCGCGATCGGTGAAGTACATGCGGACAGCGTAACTACCTGGTGGGGAGGGGAGGTATCCCACACATCGGTGTGGAGCGAGCGGGGGAGGGGTGGCGGTGGACCGCGACATACGGGGCGGCCATGAGGTACGGGAGGTGGTCCTGCCCGGTGGGGAGGTCATCCTCGCCAGGGTCGGCGTGCTGAGGGAGGACAATTCCGGGTTCGACGACGTCGGAGCCGCCGACCGGCTGCGCGCGGGCGTGACCCGCGTCAACGAAGTGATCGCCGCGGTCGGCGCGACCGTGATGGACGCGGCGCGGGCGGCGGGGCCCAGCGAGGTCAGTGCCACGTTCGGCATCGAGCTGGCGATGAAGCCCGGCGCGGCGGTGGCGGCCGTCCTGGCGGACGGGGAGGCCAAGGCGTCCATCTCCGTCACCCTCACCTGGCAGCCGGGGCGCGAGCCGTCGGCCGTACCCCCCGGCGTCCCGTCGGCGTCGGCCGCCCCGCCGGTGCCCCCGCCTCCCGGCGTCCCCCCGGCGCCCGCCGCCCCGCCCCGGCCGCAGGGCTCGCCGGGAGAGGAACCACTCCCCACTTCGGGATCATCCGGTTAGCCTCGTCCCACTTGCCTCAACTTCGGGGGAACGGGGTGCGGATGAAAGACGCTCAGGTCTGCGGATCGCTCGGTACGGGGAAACGCGCTGTTCCAGAACATGCCGATCGCTCGCGCGCCCTCCCAACGCCCTTGTACCCCCCGTGTGTTGACGCATGAGCTCCCTCGAAGACCCCGTGAGCCGGGGAGTCGTCCGCATCGGCCCCGCCGCCGACGGGTATGACAGGGACAGTGCCGGATTCTGGGGCAGCGGCTTCTTCGTCGCCCCCGAATGGGTCGTGACCTGCGCACATGTCGTGGACAAGAGGGTGGGTGCGATGGAGCGGGAGCCAGGGGGCCCAGTCACGGTCACCACCTACGAGGACGAGCGCTTCGACGGCGAGATCGCCCATGTCCTCGCCGGGCACGACCTCGCGCTCGTGCGGGTGCCCGGCGCGGACTTCGCCGACTGCCTCTGGCTCAGCGACCGTTCGGCGGCGACACCAGCCGAGGTCGAGCTGTACGGCTGGGCGGACACGGCGGGGGCGCACGGCAGCGAGGAGTTCCTCTCCGCGACGGCGATGGCCACCGGAGGCCGCCGCAGGAATCCGATGTGGCTCCAGAACGGCCTGGTGCTGCACGGCTGTTCGGGCGGTCCCGTCATCGACACCCGGTACGGATCGGTCATCGGCGTCATCAAGGGCAAGAAGCAGGGCGACGTCACGATCGGCCGTGCCGAGTCCGTCACCGCGCTGCGCACGCTCTGCGACCAGGGCGCCGAATCCCTCTGGGCCGAGGTCATAGGCGCCCACGACCGGCACCATCTGCGGCGCTTCGAGGGCTCCGGCGAGAGCTGGCCCCGTCTGCACACCCGCCTCGCGGTGGCGCAGGGCCAGCCGCACAGCTTCACCCCACAGGCCCGCACCCAGCTGTACGGGCTCTTCGCCGACGTCGAACCGCCGTCGGGCCCCGGCCAGGTGCTGCACCTGGTCAACGGCGCGAGCCGGCGGCTGCTGCGCAGCCCGCAGCGCATCGAGTCCAACGACCCGCGCAGCTGGCGCGAGGGCTCGGGCCTGCTCTACGACCCCCGCGAGCACACCGAAGGCGCCCTCGCGGGACGGGATCTCGAACAGGAAGCCGTCGTCCTGTACGCGGCGATGGTGTACGGCACGCTGCGCGCGCCCCGCGACACCCCGGCCGCCAAGAAGCTCCGCCACTGGGTGGAGAGCGCCGCCAACGCCCTGGAGACCGACGTGATCCGCGAGGAGAGCCTGGCGCTCCTCGCCGGCTGCGACGGCGCCGACGACGGCGAGGCAGGCGCGGGCACCGTCCCCGGCGACGCGGCCCACGACGACGTACTCGTCGTCATCGAGCCCGAGGTCTACGGCACCCACCCCTGGCGCGTGCAGCTGCTGGACCCCGACGGCGGTACGACCACCGTCCGGTACGACGAGGAGGGCGTGCCGCGCACCGGGCTTGAGGCCGCCGTACGCCAGGGGCTGAGCGAGGCGCTGGCCCGCGCCGACGCCGGGCAGTACGTGGCGGCCGTCGACTTCCTGCTGCCCCGCGCGCTCTTCGACGAGCCCGTCGACGAGTGGCGCTCCCGGCTGCCGGGCGCCGACGAACCGCCCAGCGTGCACACGCTCCCGATCGGACTGCGCCGAGTCGTCGCCCTGCGCGACCAGTTGCGCCGCCGCGACGGCGTGACCCCGGAGTGGAACCGCGGCAGACGCGCCACCGCCCGGGGGCCGCTGGAGGCCGTACCGCTCTGTCTGGACGTACCGGACTGGGGGCACACGGCCGGTGCGCCGGAGGGCGAGGAGGCGGCGTACGCGCGGCTGTCGGTGAGCACGGCGGGCGTCGCGGGCGTATCCCTTCCCGTGTACTGCGCGAGTACGGCCACCGGGCGCGGCTCCCGCGTCCTCACCCGCGCCTTCCACGCCGGCCATGTCGCGGTGCTGTGCCGCCGTGCCGCCGAGGACGGGCACGACGACTGCGCCGAGTTCTACCGCAGGGCCGCCCAGTTGGTGCGCGAGGCACCCACCGGCAGCGCGCTGCGCGAACGTGTACGGGTGCTGCGCAACCTCAGCGCTGGCCCTGAACATACCGACCAGGACACAGCCTGGGCACGGCACATCGTCCTCATCTACGATCCACCCCACAGGCCGGCGCTTCCCGACGAACCTCTGCACGCCCCGCCCCTATGACAGGCAGCTGCCCCCAAGTGACCTGCCGTGGAGGGGGTATGAGCGACCAAGCGGGGTACGGACGTCCAGGATGCCGGGCGTACGCCGGGCTGACATCGATGAGGAGCCCACAGTGAGCGACTGGCGCATCTACCGAGGAGCGGGACTGCCGCACGACGGTGCGCGGCAATTACCCGATCCGCCTCCCTGGCGCGAGTTCACCGCACGGAGCGCCCACGGCGCCGACGGGCCCGATCCCGCGGACGGCGCCGGCGGTACGGGGGACGGGGCGGACACCGAAGAGGTGGACAACGCCCGCAGGCTGGGCGTCAAACGCCGCCTCGTGGAGTCGTTCCACCCGCGCCCCGAAGAGGTCGAGGCCGTCAACGCCGCGCTCCAGCTGCGCCGTCCACTCCTCGTCACCGGAACTCCCGGCACCGGCAAGTCGACGCTCGCGCACGCGGTCGCCCACGAACTGCGTCTCGGCCGTGTGCTGCGCTGGCCCATCGTCAGCCGCACCACCCTCCAGGACGGCCTCTACCACTACGACGCCATCGGCCGCCTCCAGGACGTGCAGTTGGACCGCGCGGTGTCCGGCGACGCGGTGACGCAGCCGCCCATCGGCTCGTACATCAGGCTCGGCCCGCTCGGTACGGCGCTGCTGCCCTCGCCCGACGGACTGCCCCGGGTGCTGCTGATCGACGAGTTCGACAAGAGCGACATCGACCTGCCGAACGACCTCCTGAACGTCCTGGAGGAGGGCGAGTTCACGATCCGTGAGCTGGAACGGCGCGCCGAGCGGGAGCCCACGACCGACGTCCTCACCGACGACGGGACACCGGTGGCCGTGGTGGGCGGCCGGGTACGGTGCACGGCGTTCCCCTTCATCATCCTCACCTCCAACGGTGAACGGGACTTCCCCGCCGCCCTGTTGCGCCGCTGCATCCAGCTCGACCTCAAACCGCCCGGCGAGAAACAGCTCGCCGCGATGGTCGCGGCCCATCTGGGCGAGGAGGCCCTGGAGGAGGGGGCCGAGCTGATAGAGCGGTTCCTCCAGCGCGAGCCCGGCGAGGTCGTCGCCACCGACCAGCTGCTGAACGCGCTCTATGTGACCCAGCGGGCCGCCGCCGCCGAACAGGTCACCCGCAACAGGCTCGCCGAGATGCTGCTCCGCCCTCTGGACCGTCCGAGGTGATGGCGTGACCATCCCCGACCCGCCTCCCGGCGCAACGCCACGCCCGCCCCCCGACGGCACGCCCGACGCGCCGCCCGCCGGGCCCGACGCCGGACACAGCGGGCCCGCCGCGGCGGCCGGGCTGGCGGAGCTCGTCGGCAGACTGCGCGCGGCGGGCCGCGACGTATCGGCCAGAGAGCTGGCCGAGGCCGTCTGGCTGGCGCGTCTGACGGCTCCGGAGGCGCGGACGGGGGATCGTCCGGAGCATCATGAACCACCGACCACCCGGCACTCCGGGCCAGACTCGGCCGTGCGGCCACCCGCCGAAGAGCCCGAGCCCCGGCCCGAGCCCCCGCCCCGCAGCTCCGAGCACACCGCACCCCTCTCGCTCTACGCCCCGTCCGGCGCCGACGCCGTCCCGACCCGCTCGTTCCCGATACGGGCCCCCGCCACCGGCGCCCTCTCCGGTCTGCTCGGCCTCCAGCGCGCGCTGCGACCGCTGCGCGGCTACCGCCCGCCCGTCCCCCCGGTCCTCGGTGAGGAACTGGACGAGGAGGCGACCGCCGAACGCAGCGCCGCCGACGGCTTCCTGCGCCCCGTACGCCGCCCGGCCGCGCACCGGGAGGCCGAGATCCAGCTCCTGATGGACGCCTCACCGACCACTTCCGTGTGGCAACTGACCCTGGAACGGCTCCGGCAGGCCTGCGAACGGCTCGGCGCGTTCCGTGACGTCCAGGTGCACTATCTGCACCAGGGTCCGGACGGCTCCGCGATGGCCGGTACCGGACCCGACCCGAACCACACCCGGCTGCGCCCCGCCGACCAGCACCGTGACATCACCGGGCGCCGGCTCACCCTGGTCATCAGCGACTGCGTGGGACCGCTGTGGCAGTCCGGCGGTGCCCAACGGCTGCTGTACCGCTGGGCCGAGGCCTCCCAGATCGCCGTCGTCCAGCCACTGCCGCCGCGCCTGTGGGACCGTACGGCGCTGCCCGCCGATCCCGGGATGCTCGTGCACGAGCCGGGCGTGGGGCGCGGCATGCGGTTCGTCGCCGACGAGAGACACGGCCGCGAGGCGCCGCCCGTCGGCGCACGCCCCGTGCCCGTCCTGCTGCCGACCGACCGGGTACTCGGCGGCTGGGCCCAGCTGCTCGGCGGCACCGGCACCCGTACGATGCGCGGCGCGGCGGGCTGGGTGCTGCCGCAGCACCCGGCGCAGCCCGCGTCGGGGCCGTACGGCGGGGCGCGTACCCCGCAGGCGCGGCTGCGCGACTTCCGCTCCGGCACGTCGCCCGGCGCGCTCGAACTGGCCGTGCATCTCGCGGCCGTACCGCTCTACTTGCCGGTCATGCAGCTCGTACAGGAAGCCCTGCTCCCGGACACCGGCCCGATGCAGCTGGCCGAGGTGCTCCTCGGCGGGCTGCTGGAGCGGCTGCCCGACACCGCGGGCGTGCCGGGACCGCGCTACGACTTCGCGCCCGGCGTACGCGAACTGCTGCTGGAGATGCTCGACCGGGGCGCCGCCGAGCTGGTCCTCAAATATCTGTCGGAGTACGTCGCCCGGCGCTTCGGCAAGGGCATGCGCAACTTCCCCGCGCTGGCCGTCGCCCGTCTCCAGGGGCTGGAGGCCGGCGAGGCGAGCGTGCCGGAGGACCCCGACGGCGGACCGCAGGCCGACGAGGAGCTGTTCGCGCAGGTCCCGGCGCGGGTGGTGCGCTGGTACAAGCCCGTACGGCCGGTGCCCGGCAGGCTGGACGAGGTGGAGCGGCTGCTCGGGCTGTGGCGCGACCGCCGCGACCGGCAGATGCTCTTCGACGCGCAGGCGCTCGCCGAGGCGGCGCTGGCCGCCGACGGCGACGAACGCGCACGCCATTTGCTCGGGCGGGTGCTGTTCGCCCGCGCCAACTCGGCGGAGGCGCGCCGTGATCCCGAGGAGGCGCACGGGCTGCTGGTGCGGGCCGAGCGGCTGCTCGTAGGAGAGGAGCCGGCGACGGCGGTCGCCCGCGCGGACGTCCGGCACGAACTGTGGCGCCAGGACGGTGACACCCGGTGGCTGCGCGCGGCCGTGGACGGGCTGGCCGAGGTCCCCGACGGGGGGGACCTCGCCACGGAGACGGCCCGCCGGCTGCGGATGGGCCGGGCCCTGCTCGACCTCGCGAGGAACGAGACCGATCGGGACGAGCCCGCCACCGCGTCGGTACGTGAACTGCGTTCCGCGCTCGCGCTGTTGGACGAGCTGGCGGCACCGCCCCCTCGCCGCGCCGGCGCACTCCTCGACCTCGTCTCGGCTCTGCGGCTGACGCGGGAGCAGGACACGGCGGAGCTGCTCGCCCTGACGGACGCGGCCGAGTCGGCGGCCGAGGACAGCGCCCCGCTGCTGCTGCGCGCCCGGCGCGAGCGGGCGCGGATCCACCGCGAGGCGCACGACTGGGAGGCGGCGGCGACCGCGTACCGGCAGGCCGAGCGCGCCGCGCCGCGTGACAGCGACATCCGCTGCGAACTCCTCGCCGAATGGGGCGAGATGCTGCTCGCCGAGGCCCGGCGCCCCGACCGCGCCGAGGGCATCCTGCGCGAGGCCCTGACGAACGTGTCCTCCGGGGCCCCGCTCCGCTGGCACCTGCATCTCCTGCTCGGTACGGCCCTGCTGGAGCGCTACCGCGGCGACAGCGCGGGCAGCGGCTTCCTGCCCGACGTCTACGAGGGCTGCCATCTGCTGGAGCTCGCGGCCCGGCGCGCGGCCGAGTCCCCGGCCAGGGCCCGCTCCTGGCTGATGCTGGCGGGCGCGCGGCTGGATCTGCCGGACCCGCAGGCGCACTTCGCCTCCGCGGAGTCCGCCTACGGCCGGGCGCTGCGCGAGACCACCGAATCGCCCTCGCTCACGGCGGCCCGCGCCCTGCACGGCCGCGGTGAACTGTACGAGCGGATGGCACGCCCCTTCGCGGCACGGGCCGACTACCGCACGGCGGAGGGCCACTGGCGCCGGCTGATGGAGCAGGGCACCCCGGTCCCGGAGGACGAGGTACGGGCGACCCGCGAGCGGGCGCGGGCGCTGGGCGAGTGAGGCACCGGGGCTGAGGCGCCAGGGCTCAGACACCGCGGGGCCGCGGACCGGAAGACCGGGCACGTGCGTGGACCGACCCGTCCGAGGATCCCGTCCGTGCGCGACCGTGCTGTGCCTCTACGCGCCCGGCATGCGCTCCCCGTCGTGTGTCCATGAAGTTACGTGCTCCGGCCGGAACACCAACTCCCTGTGTGGCGAACGGGTTTCCGAATCATGGGCCTCGGGAAGTAGAACCCTCGCGGCAGCGCCTCCCACGGCATGCCGTGAACGCGGCACCGTCCGCCCCGCAGAGCGGTGCTCACCGGTGTCTGGTGTGTGCGATCGCAAGGCGGGACTTTCACCACACGCCCTCGGGGGCATCGGGGAGGAGCAGAGCGTGCTGGAGCAACGTGTGCCCGGATCCGCGGAGGAGACGGGTGGGTTTCCGGGGAGCCCGGTGCTCCCCGATCTCACCGGTGTCGACCTGCTGACCCTCCAGGGGCTGGACGACGAGGCGCTGACAGCGGCCGTCGAGGACGTGCTCGGCTGCCCAGGCTCGTTCACCGACTCGTGGGGCGACTCACCGTGAACCGGCCGCTCCGGCGGCGGGATCCGGCCGCTCTCGCCGCGGAGCGGAGGTAATGGCCGCGGCTCCCGGGGCCTTCCATGTCCCGCCCGCCACGCTGGTGCGGATCGCCGCCACCCGCCAGCGGCCCCACGACATGGACCTGCTGGACGCCGCGCTGCACAGCCGCCGGCTGGTTCTGTTCAAAGCCCTCCTCGCCCGTGTCGGACGGGAGGACTTACCCGCGCCCGCCCGTGCCGCGTTCGACCGGGACTGGCGCCTGCTGGAGCGGGCCGAGTCGCCCGCACCGGCCGCCGCCCGCAGGCTCCTCGACTACCCGGCCGTCGGCGGCTGGATCGTGGACGCCCTCAACGCACCCGGACCGGACGGTCTCGCCGCCTCCCTGCACCCCCTCGGCGGCATCGCCGCCGGTACGGCCCTGCGCACCGGAGCCCAGCTCCGCACGGTGCTCCCCACGGCCGGCGGACGGCTCGTCCTGCCCGGCACCGGCGTCCAGGACACCCGGGCGTCCCACGTACGGATCCGCACCGGCCCGCGCGGCACGCTGCTCACCCCGGTGGGACACGCCGCCCGGTCCGTGCTCCTGCGGCCCGACGGCCGGGGAGCGGGGGCGGGCTGGACCTCCCTGGCCGTGCTGCCCGGCAGCGCCGCCCGGCTCGACGGCACCGGCACCGGACACACCGCCGCCCAGGACGCGGGGCCGCCGCCGCCCGACCGTGCCGCCTGGCTCACCCGCTGGCGCGCCGCGGTCGACCTCCTCCAGGCAGCCGACCCCTGGCGCGCCGCCGAGGTCACCGGGCTCGTACGGTCCCTGGTCCCGATGGACCCGGCCGGCGAAGGCGCTTCAAGCCGCACGCTCAGGGCCGCCCCCTGGGCCGTGCACACCGCGCTGCCCGACACCGCCCGGCGGTTCGCGGAGGTGCTCGTGCACGAGCTCGCCCACAGCAAGCTGGCCGTACTCGCCGACCTCGTCGCGCTGCACCACGCCGACGGCTCCGCCGTCCACCACGTCGCCTGGCGCGAGGACCCGCGCCCCTTCGACGGTGTGCTCCAGGGGACGTACGCGCATCTCGCCCTCGCCGACCTCTGGTCGCGCGTCGCCGAGCGCCCCGGCGCCGGGCCGCCCGCCCGCCGCGCGGCCCGCGCCCGCCGCGAGGAGTACCGCGCCCAGGTCGCCGACGCGCTGCCCATTCTGCTGAACAGCCATCAACTCACCGAGCACGGCGAGCGGTTCACCGTATCGATGAGGGACCACCTGACCTCGCTGGGCGGGGGGCCCAATAGCCCGTACGCACTGTCCGATTCCCTGTCCGCGGACGGTGACGTTCGGTAACCTTTCAGACGCGCCGTCAGGGAATGGCGCAGCTCGATGAATGAGGAGACGCGCGCATGGTCGCTCAGCGACACCTGACGGAGGACGGCGGCCCCGATCAGGAGTCACAGCATTTCGTGGTCGCCTTCCCGGGCCATCACCGGCCCTGGGCCACCTGGATCGCACGCCGGCTCGAAGCACACGGCCACCGCGTCACCTCGCACCGCTGGGACCCCGATCGCGACGAGTCCCTGGAGGACGCGCTCGGTGACCTGCTGCTGGCCAGAGGACGGGTCCTGCTGGTGCTCAGCGACTGGTTCTTCCAGCTGGGCCCCCGGCGCGAGGGCGAGTGGAACACGGTGCTGCGCGGCTTCGTGGCCGCCAACGCCGAGCGGTTCGCCGCCGTCAATCTGACCAACCGCGCGCTGCTGCCCGCGACCGCCGTGCTCGAACCGGTCGACCTGTGGGGCATCGCCGAACAGGAAGCCGAACGGCGCCTGCTGACACGGCTCTCCCTCGAACCGACACCGCGCGCCGACGCGGTGGCCTCCCCCTCCCGCTATCCCAGCGACGCGCCGGCCGTCTGGGGCGAGGTGCCGCGCCGTAACTCCCGCTTCACCGGCCGTGACGACCTGCTCAACCGCATCCAGGAATCCCTCACGGACGTCGAGTCCGGCGCGGCGGTCTGCGCGCTGGTCGGTATGTCGGGCATCGGCAAGACCCAGCTCGCCGCCGAGTACGCGCACCGCTTCAGCCCCGACTACGACGTCGTGTGGTGGGTCAACTCCGACCAGCGCGGCACCCAGCGCGACCGGTTCGGCGAACTGGCACCGGCCCTCGGCCTGCGCGGTGGCTCCGAGCCCGGTGAGCGGATCCGCGCGGTGCGTGACGCGCTGCGCCGGGGTGATCCGCACAGCCGCTGGCTGGTGATCTTCGACGGCTGGGAGGACGTGGAGGAGGCGACCGCGATGCTGCCACGCGGCGGCACCGGCCATGTGCTGATCACCTCGCGCAACCACGGCTGGCGCACCGTCGGTGAAGTCGTCGAGGTGCCCGTCTTCCGGCGCGCCGAATCGACCGGCTATCTGATGCGCAGGGCCCCGCACATCACGGCGGAGGAGGCCGACAAGGTCGCCGTCGAGTTCGCGGACCTGCCGCTCCAGATGGCCCACGCGGCGGCGCTGCTCGGTGAGTGGCAGATGCCCGTGGCGGAGTATCTGGACAAGGTCCACAGCGGTGAGATCAACCCCCTGGACACCACGACGGAGCTGGGCGACTACCCCAGCTCCTCGCTCACCTCCTGGTCGATGTTCTTCAACCGGGTCCGCGACTCCGAGCCGCGCGCCCTCGAACTCCTCAAGCTGTGCGCCTGCTTCGCCCCCGGGCGCATCCCCATCGGCCTGGTCCGCGGCGTGGCCCCGGCCGACCTTCCCGAACAGCTGCGCTGGATCGCCGACAACACCCCGGACTGGCCGCGCGCCCTGGACACTCTCGCCAACTACTCGGTCATCACGAAGGATTCACGCAGCCCGTCCGTCGCCGAGGGACGCGAGGCCGGGCCCCGCCAGGAGTCCGTCCATATGCACCGCGTCGTGCACGGCATCGTCAGGCAGCTCACCGCGAGCGACGACCGCGAGATCCACCGCGATGTGGTCCGCCAGGTCCTCATCGGCAGCAACCCCGGTGAACCGTCCGACAGCAGGCAGTGGCCCCGGTACGCGGAGATCCTGCCGCAGCTCGAATTCTCGGGCGTGCTGGAGAGCACCGACCCGCGCGCCGTCCAGCTCGTTCTGAACAGCCTGCGTTACTGCTACAGCAGCGGTGAGTACACCGTCGGTATGGACCTCGTCGGGTTGGTCCGGGCGAAGTGGGAAGAGCTGTTCGAGCCCGACGCCCCCGAGATGCTGGAGCTCAGCGCGCGGACCACGGTGATTCTCCGGGCCAGCGGGCGGTTCCACGAGGCGTTGGACAGGGACGTGGCGGCCCTGGCGTTGCTGGAGGCCCAGCCGGAGCCGGACCCGATCAGGCTGATGACGGCCAACGCGGGGCTCAGCTCCGACCTCCGGTTCCTCGGCCGCTATCCGGAGGCGTACGAGCTCCAGCGGGACCTCGTCGAGGTCGGCCGGGAGCTGCTGGGCGCCGAGGAGTGGACGACGCTCCTCGCCCAGCACAGCCTGGGGGTGTCCCTGCGGCTTCTCGGCCAGTACGAGAAGGCGTACGAGGTCGACCTCGACACGCTGCGCAAACGCGAGGCCGTCCTGCGCGCCCGGCACTCCAACACCCTGCACTCGGTCAACGCCTGCGCCCGCGACCTGCGGCTCCTCGGCCGCTACCACGACGCCCTGGCCCGCCAGGAGCTCGGCGTACGGACCCATATTCAGGTCCTCGGCGAGCATCACCCGCAGACCCTGTGGGCGCAGCACAACCTCGTCCTGTGCAGGCGCAGGGCGGGCACGAAGGGTGAGGACTTCGGTCCCGTGATGGCCGACCTGCTCGCGCGCCACGAGCGCGTGTACGGCAAGAGCCATCACAACAACCTGATGCTCGTCACGGACTACGGCAACTACCTGCGCGTGCACGGCGATCTGGGGCACGCCAAGGATCTGCTCGCGGAGGCCGAGGACACCTACCGCTCCCTGGTCGGCCAGGCCCACCCCGTACCGACCGGCATGCAGTCCAACGTCGGGCTCCTCATGCAGGCCGAGGGGAACAGGGACGGCGCGCTCGTCCTCTTCGAGCAGGCGCTCACGGGTCTGCGCACCCTGCTCGGCGACGACCACCCCTGGACCCTGGGCTGCGCGCTCAACGCGTCCGGCGGGCGCAATCTGACGGGACGTCTGGAGGAGGCCGCCGAGCTGAGCAGGGACACGCTGCGGCGCGCCCGTGCGGTGATGGGCGACGACCATCCGATGACGCTCTCCAGCCAGACGGCGCTCGCGGCCGACCTGCGCGCGCTCCAGCAGCGCGAGGAGGCGGACAAGGTGGAGGAGGACGCGCTCCAGAAGCTGACGCGCACCATGGGCGCGCAGCACCAGCACACCCTCTCCGCCCGCCAACGGGTACGGCCCTACTGGGACTTCGAGCCGTATCTGGGCTGAGCACCAGGCAGCGACGTACGAGGGCCCGGCACCGCTCGCGCGGTACCGGGCCCTCGTACGTACGTCGGATCACACCGGTCAGGCGTCGAACACCTCGGCGCACAGCTGCGCCTGCTCCGCCTGGTGCCGCTTGGCGGAACCGACCGCCGGCGACGAGGACGCGGGCCGCGAGATACGGCGCAGCCGCTCGTCGTGCGGGACGTCGGCGCCGACCGCCAGGTCCAGGTGGTCGATCAGGTTGAGCGCGATGAACGGCCACGCACCCTGGTTCGCCGGCTCCTCCTGCGCCCACAGGTACTTCTCGGCGTTCGGGTACTTCGCGATCTCCGCCTGGAGCTCCGCGCCCGGCAGCGGGTACAGCCGCTCAAGACGCACGATCACCGTGTCCGTCAGACCGCGCTTCTGCCGCTCGGCGTCCAGATCGTAGTAGACCTTGCCCGCGCAGAAGACGACCTTGCGGACGGCCGCCGGATCGATCGTGCCCGCCTCGGTCATCGAGTCGCCGATCACCGGGCGGAAGCCGCCGGTGGTGAACTCCTCGATCTTCGAGGTCGCCGCCTTCAGCCGCAGCAGCAGCTTCGGGGTGAAGACGACCAGCGGCTTGTGGTGCGGATTGTGGACCTGCCAGCGCAGCAGGTGGAAGTAGTTCGACGGCAGGGTCGGCATCGCGACCGTCATGTTGTTCTGCGCGCACACCTGGAGGAAGCGCTCGGGGCGCGCGGACGAGTGGTCCGGGCCCTGGCCCTCGTAGCCGTGCGGCAGCAGCAGCGTGACGCCCGAGGTCTGGCCCCACTTCTGCTCCGCCGATGAGATGAACTCGTCGACGACGGTCTGCGCCCCGTTGACGAAGTCGCCGAACTGGGCCTCCCACATGACCAGCGACTCCGGGCGGGCCAGTGAGTAGCCGTACTCGAAGCCCATCGCCGCGTACTCGCTGAGCAGCGAGTCGTAGACGTTGTACCGGGCCTGGTCCTCGGCCAGGTACAGCAGCGGGGTGTAGTCCTCGCCGGTCTCCTGGTCCACCAGCACCGCGTGGCGCTGGCCGAACGTGCCGCGGCGGGTGTCCTGGCCCGAGAGCCGGACCGGGGTGCCCTCCATCAGCAGCGAGCCGATGGCGAGCGTCTCGCCGGTGCCCCAGTCGATCGTGCCGTCCTCCACCGACGCGGCGCGGCGCTGCATCTGCGGCATGAGCCGCGGGTGCACCGTGATGTGGTCGGGGATGTTGACCTGGGACTCGGCGATCCGCTTGACGACCTCCTGGGAGATGGCCGTGGTGACCGCGACCGGGAACTCCGCCTGGGCGTCCGGGACATGGGCCGGAGCCGGGTGCGACGTGGCCTCGCGGACCTCGGCGAACACCTTCTCCAGCTGGCCCTGGAAGTCCTGGAGCGCCTGCTCCGCCTCTTCCAGGGTGATGTCGCCGCGCCCGATCAGCGACTCGGTGTAGAGCTTGCGCACCGAGCGCTTCTTGTCGATCAGGGTGACCATCTGCGGGTTGGTGAACTGCGGGTTGTCGCCCTCGTTGTGACCGCGCCTGCGGTAGCAGATGAGGTCGATCACGACGTCCTTGTTGAACGTCTGGCGGAACTCGAACGCGAGCCGCGCCACCCGGACGCACGCCTCCGGGTCGTCACCGTTCACATGGATGATCGGCGCCTCGATCATGCGCGCGACGTCGGTCGCGTACATGGAGGAGCGCGAGGCCTCCGGGGCGGCGGTGAAGCCGACCTGGTTGTTGATCACCACGTGCACCGTGCCGCCGGTGCGGTAGCCGCGCAGCTGCGACATGTTGAGCGTCTCGGCGACGACACCCTGGCCCGCGAAGGCCGCGTCGCCGTGCAGCGCGACGGGCAGCACGGTGAAGTCCGTGCCCGCCTTGTTGATGATGTCCTGCTTGGCGCGCGCGATGCCTTCGAGGACCGGGTCGACCGCCTCCAGGTGCGAGGGGTTCGCGGCCAGCGAGACCTTGATCTGCTCGCCGTCGAGACCGGTGAAGGTGCCCTCGGCGCCCAGGTGGTACTTCACGTCGCCGGAGCCGTGCATCGACTTCGGGTCGAGGTTGCCCTCGAACTCGCGGAAGATCTGGGCGTACGACTTGCCGACGATGTTCGCCAGGACGTTGAGCCGGCCGCGGTGGGCCATGCCGATGACGACCTCGTCCAGCCGTGACTCGGCCGCCGAGTCGATGACCGCGTCGAGCAGCGGGATGACGGACTCGCCGCCCTCCAGCGAGAACCGCTTCTGGCCGACGTACTTGGTCTGGAGGAACGTCTCGAACGCCTCGGCGGCGTTGAGCCTGCGCAGGATCCGCAGCTGTTCCTCGCGCTCCGGCTTGGTGTTGGAGCGCTCGATGCGGTCCTGGAGCCACTTGCGCTGCTTCGGGTCCTGGATGTGCATGAACTCGACGCCGGTGGTGCGGCAGTACGAGTTGCGCAGCACGCCCAGGATGTCGCGCAGCTTCATCATCGACTGGCCGGCGAAGCCGCCGACCGCGAACTCCCGCTCCAGGTCCCACAGGGTGAGGCCGTGCTCGGTGATGTCCAGGTCGGGGTGCTTGCGCTGGCGGTACTCCAACGGGTCGGTGTCGGCCATGACATGGCCGCGCACCCGGTAGGAGTGGATCAGCTCGAAGACCCGCGCGGGCTTCGTGACGTCCTCGTCGTGCGAGGCGTCGATGTCCTTGAGCCAGCGGACCGGCTCGTAGGGGATGCGCAGCGACTGGAAGATCTCGTCGTAGAACTCGTTCTCGCCGAGCAGCAGTTGGCTGACGATCCGCAGGAACTCGCCCGAGGCGGCGCCCTGGATGACGCGGTGGTCGTACGTGGAGGTCAGCGTCATGACCTTGGAGATGCCCAGCTTGTTCAGGGTGTCCTGCGAGGTGCCCTGGAACTCGGCCGGGTAGTCCATCGATCCGACGCCCATGATGACCGACTGACCGGGCATCAGACGCGGCACGGAGTGGACCGTGCCGAGACCGCCCGGGTTGGTCAGCGAGACGGTGACGCCGCTGAAGTCGTCCATCGTCAGCTTGTTGTTGCGGGCGCGCCGGACGATGTCCTCGTACGCCTGCCAGAACTCGAAGAAGTTGAGCGTCTCGGCCTTCTTGATGCCGGCGACGACCAGTTGGCGGTCGCCGTTCGGCTTCACCAGGTCGATGGCCAGACCGAAGTTGATGTGCTCCGGCTTGACCAGGGTGGGCTTGCCGTCCTTCACCGTGAAGGAGTAGTTCATCGACGGCATGGCCTTGATGGCCTGCACCATCGCGTAGCCGATGAGGTGCGTGAAGGAGATCTTGCCGCCGCGCGCCCGCTTCAGGTGGTTGTTGATGACGATGCGGTTGTCGAAGAGCAGCTTCACCGGGACGGCGCGCACGGACGTGGCCGTGGGCAGCTCCAGCGACAGGTTCATGTTCTTCGCGACGGCCGCCGACGGGCCGCGCAGCGTCACGTACTCGGGGCCCGTGGGCTCCTCGGCCGGCGCTTCCTTCGGCTCGGCCACGACCGCGGGCTTGGCGGCGGGCGCCGCCTTCGCCGGTGCGGGCGCGGCGGCGGCGGGCCTGGCAGGCGCGGCGGGGGCGGCCGGCGCCTGGGTCTCGGCCTTGGGGGCGGGGGCCTGCGCGGGAGCCGCGGCCACGGGCTTCGCCGGCGCGGCCGGGGCCGTCGCGGTGGTGGTGGCGGGCGGCGCTGCCGGTGCGGCGCTCACCGCAGCCCCCGCGGCTGCGGTGGATGTCGCGGCCGGCTCCGGGGATTTGTCCGCCGCACCGGTGGTGCCCGGCTTGTAGTCGGCGAAGAAGTCCCACCAGGCACGGTCGACCGAATTCGGGTCCTGGAGGTACTGCTGGTAGATCTCGTCGACGAGCCATTCGTTGGGCCCGAAGGCGGCGGCAGGATTCTTTTCCTGCCCCGTTTGGTCGGTCGAGACGCTTGAGTTACTGGGGGACTGAGACGACACGGCGGCAACCGCCCTCTTCCGCTTCACAAGGTGATGGACAGCGGGAATCAAGGCTACGCCTACCGGACCGAGAGGAGCAGACCGGGCGGGGGCAACGTCATGCAAGTCACACCGGAAGGCGGGTTTCGGCACAGGAATTGGCGGGAAACTAGCCAGGTTTCCTTGGGGCAGTCCTTGTAGCTGTCCTCGGAACTGTGGACACACCGTGGGAACGAGCACTTCCGGTGCCTCCGGCTCGAACCTTACGTCAACCCCGCGCCCGAGGTATTCCCGGAAGTGTCACCTGGATGAGGCACCCGCGAACGGATTCGGCCACCCCGATGCGTCCGCCGTGCAGATCCACCGCCCAGCTCGCGATCGCCAGCCCCAACCCCGTACCGCCGTCGCTGCCCGGCCCGTGCGGCGAGGGTGAGCTGCCGCGGTTGAAACGCTCGAAGACCCGGTGGCGCTCCGGCTCCGGAATGCCCGGCCCCTCGTCCTGGATCTCCAGATCCAGCGACTCGGGACCGTGCCCGCGCCGCGCCCGTACGGTCACCCGGCCGTGCGGCGGGCTGTGTTTGACCGCGTTGTCGATGAGATTGGCCACCACCTGGTGCAGCCGCTCCGCGTCCGCGTGCGCCGTCAGCTCCGGCGGCGACACATCCAGATGCAGATGGACGTCCGTACGGGTGTGATTGCCCGAGGCCGAGCTGAGGCCGCGCTGCGAGGCCGCGAGATTGGCCTCCTTCAGGACGCCCGACAGATACGGCCACACCTCGAAGCGCCGTGCTTTGAGCGGCAGCACACCGTTGTCGAGCCGGGAGAGGTCCAGCAGCGTCTCGACCAGCCGGCCCAGACGCTCCGTCTGCTTCAGCGCCGTACGCATCGTCTCCGGGTCGGCGGCGGACACCCCGTCCACCACGTTCTCCAGCACGGCACGCAGGGCGGCGATCGGGGTGCGCAGCTCGTGCGAGACGTTGGCGACCAGCTCCTTGCGGTGCCGGTCGACGGCCTCCAGATCGTCCGCCATCCGGTTGATGGTGGAGGCCAGATCGCCCAGTTCGTCACGGCGGTCGGCGCCACTGACCCGCCGGGTGTAGTCACCGTGCGAGATGCCCTTCGCGACGGTGTTCATCTCGTCCAGCGGCGCGGTCAGACCGTGCGCCACGAACTGCGTTATCAACAGCGTCGCGATCATCGAGAAGACCGTGATGAAACGCAGCTCCGTCTCGGTGCGCAGCGCCACCATCAGCAGGCCCGTGGTGATGAGCACGGAGACCACGACGAGCATGCCGAGCTTCGTCTTGATCGAGAACGGCCGCAGACCGCCGCCGTCGGGCCCGCCGACGGCGCCGTGCCCGGCTCTGATCCTGGCCGGGCCCTTCCGTGCGGGGCCCTGCCTGGACGGATCCTGGCGCGGCGCGCCGCCCGGCGACCGGCTCATGGCGCCGGTGTCTCCAGGGCGTACCCCACACCGTGCACCGTACGGATCCGCTCGGCGCCGATCTTGCGGCGCAGCGCCTTGATGTGGCTGTCGACCGTACGGGTGCCCGAGGCGTCCGCCCAGTCCCACACCTCGGCCAGCAGCTGCTCGCGCGATAGCACCGCGCGGGGCGTGTTCGCCAGGCAGACCAGCAGGTCGAACTCGGTGGGCGTCAGATGCACGTCCTCGCCGCGCACCCGTACCCGGCGCTGCGCGTGATCGATCTCCAGCTCGCCGAGGCGCAGGATGCCGCTGCGCGGGGTCACGGCGGCCAGCGCCGCGCGTTCCACCCTTCGCAGCAGCACATGCACCCGGGCCGCCAGCTCCCGCATCGAGAACGGCTTGGTCATGTAGTCGTCGGCCCCGACACCGAGGCCCACGAGCATGTCGGTCTCGTCGTCGCGCGCCGTCAGCATCAGCACCGGCACGGGGCGCTGCGCCTGGACACGGCGGCAGACCTCCAGACCGTCAAAGCCGGGCAGCATCACGTCGAGCACCATCAGGTCGGGCTGCCAGGCCTCGGCGGCGTCGACGGCGGCAGGGCCGTCGACGGCCGTCTGGACGACGAAGCCCTCGGCACGCAGCCGGGCCGCGATGGCGTCCACGATCGTCGCGTCGTCCTCGACCACGAGCACCCGGCGCTGCGCGCCGGGAGAGGCCGCGACCCCGTTCTGGCTGGTGTGTGTCTGCTCCATCGCCCCGCCCCTGGTACGTTCCGCGATCCGTGTTCCTCGATCCATCAACCTCATGAGGATGTGGATCCCATGTGTGGGGAGCAGCGTAGAGGCACCGGAGGGGTCCCGGCTACGCAGGGCGAACGCCGAGGTGGACCACGTCAGGCACTCCCCGGGCAACTTGGATCTCTTCGGTCCTAACCCCGGTGAAACCGGCATTCCGCAGGGCGTCCTCGAACGCGGACGAAGGTTGCGCGGACCAGACGGCGAGCACTCCGCCGGGGTTGAGCAGGGCCAGACAGGCGGCCAGTCCGCCGGGTGTGTAGAGGTTCGCGTTCTCGTCCGTGACGGTCCAGCCGGGGCCGTTGTCGATGTCCAGGCAGAGCGCGTCGTAGCGGTCGAGCGGCTGGTCGCCGCCTTCCGGCGGCTCCGTCCCCGGCTCTGTGTTCGTACGGATGTAGTCGACCAGATCGGTGTGGAGGATCACAGTCCGCGGGTCGCCGAGCGCCGCTCCGGAGATCCGTGCGAGCGGTCCCTCGTGGTGCCAGTCGATGACCGCCTGCTCGCGTTCGACCACCACGATCCGGCCCCAGCGCTCGTCGTCGGCGGCGTGCGCGAGCGAGAAGCCGACGCCGAGCCCGCCGATGAGGACGGACGGCAGGCCCTCGCGGCGGCCGGGGGCGAGGGCGGCCCGCGCGGCGTCGATCAGCAGGCGTTCGGAGCGGCCGTCGGAGGTGTCCATCAGGAAGGTGCCGTTGGCGATGATCTCGTGGATGTCACCACCACTCCCGCCGTCACCTGTGCCGCCGCGACCGGACCGCCGGCGCAGGACGACCTCGCCGTACGGGCCGTCGCGCCGGTCCAGGGTGACGGGACGGTCGTGGATCGTTCGGGACATGGGCTCGGGCACGGGGACGTCTCCTCAGTTCTGCGGGCGACCGGGGCCGGCGCCATCCTCGCGGGGTACGCGGGGCGACGGCAAACCGGTGGGATCGCTCAGAGCGAACACCCTCCCCAGGTATCGGGGAACAACTGGGGGCTCACAAGCATTGAGTCTGCATAGCTCAACTTTTTACTGCCGAAGGGGAGACCATGGCTGCCACGTCCACACCGCTCACCCTGCCCGTGCTGCCGCTCGACGACGAGGTCGTGCTGCCGGGGATGGTGGTGCCCCTGGACCTGTCCGACACCGAGGTGCGCGCCGCCGTCGAGGCCGCCCAGGCGGCTGCCCGCGACGAATCCGACGGGGGAAAGCCGAAGGTGCTGCTCGTGCCGCGCCTCGACGGGGCTTACGCGGGGACCGGCGTCCTCGGGACCGTCGAGCAGGTCGGCAGGCTCTCCGACGGCGACCCCGGCGCCCTGATCCGCGGCAGGGGCCGCGTCAGGATCGGCGCCGGTACGACCGGGCCCGGCCGGGCCCTGTGGGTCGAGGGTCTGCACGTCGACGAGACCGTGCCCGACCCGCTGCCCGGCTCCGTCACCGAACTGATCAAGGAATACAAGGCTCTCGCCACCGACTGGCTGAAGAAGCGCGGCGCCTGGCAGGTCGTGGACCGCGTCCAGCAGATCGACGACGTCTCGCAGCTCGCCGACAACGCCGGTTACTCGCCGTTCCTCAGCACCGCCCAGAAGGTCGAGCTGCTGGAGACCGCCGACCCGGTGGCCCGTCTGAAGACGGCGACCGACCAGCTCCGCGAGCACTTCGCCGAGCAGGACGTCGCCGAGTCCATCGCCAAGGACGTCCAGGAGGGCGTCGACAGGCAGCAGCGCGAGTTCCTGCTGCGGCGCCAGCTCGACGCCGTACGCAAGGAGCTGTCCGAGCTCAACGGCGACGCCGCCGACGAGTCCGACGACTACCGGACCCGCGTGGAGGCCGCCGACCTGCCCGAGCACGTCCGTGAGGCGGCGCTCAAGGAGGTCGACAAGCTGGAGCGGTCGTCCGACCAGAGCCCCGAGGGCTCGTGGATCCGCACCTGGCTGGACACCGTCCTCGAACTGCCGTGGAACGAGCGGTCCGAGGACGCGTACGACATCCAGGGAGCCCAGCGCGTCCTCGACGCCGAGCACGCGGGCCTGGACGACGTTAAGGAACGGATCACGGAGTACCTGGCCGTGCGCAAGCGCCGTAACGACCGCGGCCTGGGCGTCGTGGGAGGCCGCCGCGGCGGCGCCGTCCTCGCCCTCGTCGGTCCGCCCGGCGTCGGCAAGACCTCGCTCGGCGAATCCGTCGCGCACGCCATGGGACGGTCCTTCGTCCGCGTCGCGCTCGGCGGTGTCCGGGACGAGGCGGAGATCCGCGGCCACCGGCGTACGTACGTGGGCGCTCTCCCGGGCCGTATCGTCCGGGCGATCAAGGAGGCCGGTTCGATGAACCCGGTCGTCCTGCTCGACGAGATCGACAAGGTCGGCTCCGACTACCGGGGCGACCCGGCCGCGGCCCTCCTGGAAGTCCTCGACCCGGCGCAGAACCACACCTTCCGCGACCACTACCTGGAGGTCGAACTCGACCTCTCCGACGTGGTGTTCCTCGCCACCGCGAACGTCCTGGAGTCCATCCCCGAGGCACTGCTCGACCGGATGGAGCTGGTCCGTCTCGACGGCTACACGGAGGACGAGAAGGTCGTCATCGCACGCGACCACCTGCTGCCCCGGCAGCTGGAGCGGGCCGGTCTGGAGACCGGCGAGGTCACGCTGGAGGACGAGGCGCTGCGCAAGCTGGCGGGTGAGTACACCCGCGAGGCGGGCGTGCGTAACCTCGAACGCTCCATCGCCAGACTGCTCCGCAAGGTCGCCGCACAGCACGAGCTGGGCGAGCGTGAGCTGCCCTTCTCCGTGGGAGACGGCGAGCTGCGCGGTCTCATCGGCCGCCCGCACCACGTGCCCGAGTCCGCCCAGGACCCGGCCGAGCGCCGCACCGCGGTGCCCGGCGTGGCCACCGGCCTCGCCGTCACCGGCGCGGGCGGGGACGTCCTCTTCGTGGAGGCGTCGCTGGCCGACCCGGAGACGGGCGGTTCGGGGCTCACCCTGACCGGACAGCTGGGCGATGTCATGAAGGAGTCGGCGCAGATCGCGCTCTCCTTCCTGCGCTCGCACGGCGCGGAGCTGGAACTGCCGGTCGCCGACCTGAAGGACCGGGGTGTGCACATCCACTTCCCGGCGGGCGCGGTGCCGAAGGACGGCCCGAGCGCGGGCATCACGATGACGACGGCGCTCGCCTCGCTGCTGAGCGGACGCCAGGTCCGTACGGATGTCGCCATGACCGGTGAGGTCTCGCTGACCGGGCGTGTCCTGCCCATCGGCGGCCTGAAGCAGAAGCTGCTGGCCGCGCACCGCGCGGGCATCACGACCGTCGTGATCCCCAAGCGGAACGAGGCGGACCTGGACGACGTCCCCGCCGAGATCCTGGAGAAGCTGGAGGTCCACCCGGTGACGGATGTCCGCCAGGTTCTGGAGATCGCGCTCTCGTCGGCGACGGCCGCCGCGACGGAGATCCCGGTCGCCGCGTAACGGCGCAGGCCGGAGACGGCCGGAGACAGGGGTGGGCCCCCGGCACCGAGTGCCGGGGGCCCCACCTCGTTCGCGCGCGGGTCGTTCCGCGCGCGGGCGGCTCGTGCGCGCGGCCGGCGCCGCTGTCAGCCGTTCGCGAGGGCCACGACGCGGTCGAGCGCGCCGTTGAACCTGTTGTGGTCGCCGACGATGGGCCCGGTGGAGGTGTACTGCCACATCGTGTAGTAGCCCCAGCCGGCCGGGAGTTCACCCACGGTGGAGTTGTACCGGGCCACCCAGAGCGGGTTCGTGGAGCCGAAGCCGCTGTAGTTGCCCGTGCACTGGGTCCACCAGCTGGTGGCCGTGTAGATCACGGCGTCACGGCCGGTGCGGGACTTGTACGTGTTCAGGAACTCGCGGATCCAGGCGACCATCTGCGCCTGCGTCTTGCCGTAGCAGGCGGCGCCGTACGGATTCCACTCGATGTCCAGCACACCGGGCAGCGTCTTGCCGTCACGCGACCAGCCACCGCCGCCGTCGACGAAGTAGTTGGCCTGGTTGGCGCCGCTGGAGTCGTTGGGGGTGGCGAAGTGGTACGCGCCACGGATCATGCCGATGTTGTACGAACCGTTGTACTGCTGCGCGAAGTACGGGTTCTTGTAGTAGTTGCCTTCCGTGGCCTTCACATACGCCCACTTGACGCCGCTGGTCCACAGGGAGCCCCAGTTGACGTTCCCCTGGTGGCTGGAGACGTCGACGCCTTCGGTCTGCACGGCGCGGTTTCCGGCGGCCGGGCTGCCGCCCTGGCCGTCGTGCTCGATGACGCCCATGCCCATGTGGGCCGAGCCCCGTTGGGGGGTGTCCGAGGTGCGGGGGGTGCCGTCGGCGCTCGCCGCGCCCGGCAGGGTGAGGAGAAGGGCGAGAGCCGCGAGGAGGACACCGGCCAGGGTGAGGCGGCGGTGGCCTGACGCGTCGGATCTGTGCACGGACATGTTCGTGCCTCCGAGAACCGTTGAGGGGGGAGCCCATGAGGGGGAGCCCATGACGTGTCGGCGGTCATGGTGTGGACATGCCAACACTGCGCTGGGAACGACGCTACGCGGACGCGGCGGAGCGGGGGAAGGGGCTCAGGCCGGTGCCGTTGGTATAAACCTGCGAAATAATGACCGAGCTGGGGCAATGGGTCCCGGCGACGGGAAACTTTCAGGAGCGGGAAAGCTCGCGATGAGTGCTATGGGTGCTGACGTGCACGGAGACGGTACGGCGAATGAACCCGAACCGGCCGGGAAAAGTGATGTGGACAGCGAATTCCTGGCGCTGGAACGGGAGTTGGCCGTTTTCCTGCGGCGCGCCAGAGCCAATTCCGGTGAAATGGCCCGCGAGGTCCACCCCGAACTGGAGCCCGCCGCCTACGGACTTCTCGTACGGCTGGAGGACACCGGCCAGCAGCGCGCCACCGATCTCGCCCTCTATTTCGGCGTCGGCAAAGCGACGATGAGCCGTCAACTCCACGCGCTGGAAGGGCTCGGACTGGTCACGCGGGAGCCCGATCCCGCCGACGGGCGCGCCTCGCTGGTCCGTCTCACGGCCGAGGGGCTCGCGCGCTTCCGCCGGGTGCGGGACGCGCGGCGCGAGCGGTACGTGCGCAAGCTCGCGGACTGGAACCGGGCCGAGGTCGCCGAACTGGCGCGGCTGCTGCACCAGTTGAACACCCGCGCGGCGAACTGACCGCGCCTGCCGAAGAAGCGGCGGTCGGAGGCGGGGCGGCCGGGGGGGTTACGGCTCCACGTACACGACGGTCGCGTCGTCGTACGGCTTGCCCCGCCGGAAGGCCACCCCGTCCGGGTCCGCCGACTCCGCCGCCCGTACCCGGTCGATCAGCTCCTGCGGGCCGCTCTTCCTGACGAGGGCCAGACAGTCCGCCCAGTCGCCCTCCCGGAACACCTCGACCCAGCGCGCCGCGCCGTCGGTGAGGGCCACCATCGCCCGTACCTCCGAGGCGGGCGTACGCCCCGTCACGGCCTTCGACGCCACGTCCGGGTCGACGGCCGCGGTGAAGAAGCCGCCCGCCGCGTTGCGCAGCGCGTCCGTCGCGGCGGCCTGACGGCGGACGGCGCGCGGGATGCGGTCCAGCCGGTCGTCCACGACGGCGCGTACCTCGCCCGCCGGCGACTCCAGGAGGAGGGTGGAGTCCGAGAGGACGAGATGCTCGACCGTCGCCGCGTCCCAGCGCACCATGACGACGGTTGCCTGGGGTGTTCGGGCGTGAGAAAGGTCACACGTGTCACGGTGGGCGTCGGCCGTACGCAGGATCGACTCCCCGAGCACGTCGGTGAGGGTCATCTCCCGCCGGGAAGCGGACAGTTCGGTCAGCGCCCCGCCCAGTCGCGAGGTGAACCACGGCACGCCGTGGGCGCAGCCGTCGCCGCCGTCCCGCGGAGGCGTCACACCGTCCAGCGCGATCAGGGTGCCACCGCTGCCCGCCGACGGCGTGGCCACGGCGGTCCAGTCCTCGTTCGGGCGCGGGTGGCTGCCGGGGGCGGTGGCGATGTCGATACGCATGGGGCCCAGTCTGCCGCAGCCCCGCGCGGCTCCGCCGGGCGCCCGCGCCCCGTCCGCGCGGCTGCGGCGAGTCGTCTTCTGCGCTCCGGCGGGCCGCTGACGTATCGGGCGTAACGCCCCGTACCGGCGATGCGGCCGGGGATCGCGACGCGCCTTCGCGTACCCACCGCGCGGTGCGCCGGGACCTCGCGACCGAATGGACCGGAATGGTCGGCTCCGCGCCGATGCGGCCCGGCATCCTGCCAAAGCTCACGCGTAAGTTCCAACCGCCCCACCGTGCGCCCCCGTGACGCGCGCCCGCGCGAGTTGTTCGCCAACTCCTCCTTGATGTTCACTCGTTCAGGTGGCGGAGCGGCCGATACGCGCCCCCTCCGAGAAACGCTGGAATGGTCGGAAGCCGTGCCAGGGGTGGAGGGCTTATCCGGATCTGACCGGACGTCATCTCCGCTTCATGGGCGGACGAGTCGAGAATGCGAGCACCGGTGCAGAAGAAGCGGCCTCGGGGCAAGAGCGGCACGCGCGGCGGGTCCCAGGGCTCGACGGAGCCCCGTAAGCCGGCGGCGCCCCGAAAGGCGGGGACGCCCGATTCCGCCGGAGCGGACGTGCCGGGGACTCCCGCCGGACGGCCCGTACGCGTACGCACCCGGCTCGTCGCCGCGGTCGCCGTCGTCGGCGTCACCGTCGTGGCGGCGGGCATGCCAGCCGTCCTGGGCGCATCCTCCGAACTGAACGACGCCCAGAGCCTGGTCACCCTCGCCGAGCTGAACCGGCAGACCGCTGTCCTGGCCCACTCGCTGGCCGACGAGCGGGACGAGGTCGTCGTCCATATCGCCGGGGGCCGCCAGGAGGCGGACGCCGGGAGCGACGGCGGCAAGGGCGAGGACGGCGACAAGACCGACGGCGCGCCCGGCGCCGCCCCCGCGACGCGCGTCGACCGGCAGATCGACGAGATCGACCCCGTCGCCTCCGTCGGCCTGCGCAGGGACCTCTCCACCGTCCCGTCCATCCGCCGCACGGCCCTCACCGGCAAGGGCACCGCCCTGGAGGCGTACCAGGCCTACACGGACGTCATCACCAAGCTGCACGCCCTCGGCGACGAGGTCGCCGAGAAGACACCCCCCGGGGCCGCCGACGACACCCGCGCCCCCGCCGCCCTCGGCCGCGCCGTGGAGCAGGCGTCGGCCACCCGCGGTCTGCTGCTGGCCGCGCTCGCCGTCCCGGAGCCCAAGAGCGAGGCGCCGCAGTACGACCCCGTCACCGGCCTGCCCGTCCAGTCCGACGACAGCGACGAGGGAGCCGAGAGCGAGCGCACGCGCGACGCGCTCAGCGCCGCCGCCCAGCAGGCCCGCGTCCATGAACTCGTCTCCCTCGCCGACTTCGACCGGTCGGCGGGCGCCGACGCGCGCGACTCCCTGGCCACGACCGTCACCGGGCCCGACGTCACCACGGCGGAGAAGTACCTGTCCAACCTCGCGGACAGTCCCGAACTCTCCGACGGCGACCGCGACGCCAACAGGGAAAAGGTCGAGTCGTCGCTGTCCAGCCGTATCGAGCAGATGCGGGGCGTCGAGTCCGGCATCGGCTCCGCCCAGCTCAAGCGGCTGGAGGCGCTGCGCGACGACGGGGTCACCACGCTGGAGGCGGGCATCGCGCTCCTCGGCGGCCTGCTGATCGTCGCCGTGGGGGCGTCCACCGCCGTGGCGCGTACGCTCACCCGGCCGCTCGCCGTCGTGCGTATCGGTGCGGCCCGGCTGGCCTCCGAGCCCACGACCGGGGAACCGGTGCGGTTCACCGGCCGCAACGACGAGTTCGGCCAGGTCGTACGGTCGGTCAACAGCCTGCACGCCAAGCTGCTCGACGTCTCCGCGCGCGCCGAGAAGCTCAACGGCGAGCGCACCGGACTGATCGGCGCCCGGCAGGCCATGGCCGACCAGCGCACCGAACTCCAGGAGCGGACCGGGGAGATCACCGCAGAGCTTGAAGCGCTGCGGCACACCGTCGACCACACGTTCGTCAATCTCTCGCTGCGCACGCTCGGCCTCGTGGAGCGCCAACTCGGCGTCATCGAGACCCTGGAGGAGCGCGAGCAGGACCCGGACCGGCTCGGCGTCCTCTTCCAGCTCGACCATCTCGCCACGGTCATGCGCCGGCACAGCGAGAACCTGCTGGTGCTCGCCGGGCATGAGCAGGGCGCGAGTTACGCGGGCCCCGTACCGCTCGTCGATGTCCTGCGGGCGGCCGTCAGCGAGATCGAGAAGTACGAGCGGGTCACCATCCTGTCGCTGCCGCCGGGGGCCCAGCTGGCCGGGTTCGCCGCGGACGACGTCAGCCATCTCGTCGCCGAACTCCTGGAGAACGCCACGTCGTTCTCGCCGCCCGGCGCGCAGGTCGAGCTCTCCGGCTGGCGGCTGGAGAACGGCGACGTGACGCTCGAAGTGCAGGACAAGGGCATCGGTATGCCGGCTGAGCGGATCGCCGAACTCAACGAGCGGCTCGCGGACCCGGAGTCGTACCGGCCGCAGCCGGCCAAGAAGGGGAAGTCCAAGAAGTCCGGGAAGGCGGGGGCGTCCGGCACCGACGGCGACGGTGACGGTCTCGGCCTGCACATGGCCGCACTGCTCGCCACGCGTCACGGCGTCGGCATCACGCTGCGCGAGCACCAGCAGGGCGGGCTCGCGGCCGTCGTCGTACTGCCGGGGGCCCTGCTGCCGACGGCCCTTCCGGTCGCGGGTCAGCACCGCTCGACGGCGGCGGGCGAGGCGCCGCAGGTGCTGCTGCCGGGGGCAGCCGCTGAGGCCAACTCCAATGCCCTGCCCGGCCGTTCGGAGGAGCCCGCCGAGGACCCGTACGCCATCGGACCCGAGGCGCACGAGCGCGTCGCGGACGAAACGGACGACGAGCAGGACGAGTTGACCGAGCCGGCCGAGGCCGCCGAGGCAGGGAAAGCGGACGGCACGGACGACACGGCTGGGACGGCCGGCACGGACGACGAGGAGTCGCCCACCGACGCGGTCACCGACGTCGTCACCGACACGGGGCTCCCGAAGCGCACCCCCAAAGTCGTCAAGCCGGGCGCCACATCGGCCGACCGGACGGGTAGCGTCGACGCGGACGCGTTGCGCCGCAGGCTCGGTGGCTTTCACCGAGGGGCCAAGGACGGCAGGCGCGACGCCGATGCCGAGCTCTTGGAGCAGACCGAAGTGCAGAAGCAGACCGGCCCGGTTCAGACGGGCCCAGCGCAGACCAGTTCAGTACCGCGGCAGCGGGACGACGCGGCGGAGGCGACCACCGGAGGACGGACGGACGAGACGGGGGAAACTGTCGAGGAGGCACGCAGTTGACGGCGACCGGCACATTCGGACTCAGTAGCGAAGCCCGCAATCTCCACTGGCTGTTGACGAATCTCGTGCGGGAGGTGCGGGGCGCACGCTCCGTCGCGGTCGTCTCCTCCGACGGACTGCTCCTGCTGTCGTCGGACCCTGCACAGCACGAGGCGGCCGACGCGGCGGACGGGAGCGCGAGCGAGAGCCCGCGCGGCTCCAGCTCCGACCTGGCCACCGTCATCTCCGGCATCAGCAGTCTCACCCTCGGCGCGGCCGAACTGATGGACACCGGGGGCGTGAAGCACACCATGGTCGCCATGGCGGAGGCCAGCGTCTTCGTCATGTCGATCAGCGACGGTTCGCTGCTCGGGCTGCACGCGGGCGCCGACTGCGACATGCACGACGTGGCGTACCACATGGCCGTGTTCGTCGGCCGCGCCGGACACGTACTCACCCCCGAACTCCGCAGCGAGCTGCGCAAGTCCCTGGAGAGTGCCCGATGACATCGGTGTCCGCGGCCGGAACCGGCCGCGGATTCCCCGGCGGTGGGCCGCGCGCCCGCGGCCTGCCGGTGCGTGTCCCCGACCGCCGCGCCGCGCGCGTACGGCCGTACTCGCTGACCGGCGGTCGGACGCGCTTCGGCCATGTGCTGCTGGTCGAGACGTTCGTCGCCGCGCTGGAGGCGTCGGAGGAGCACCAGGAGCACCACGAGCACAAGGAGCCGGCGAGCGCCGCCGGTGCGCGGCGCTCCATGCCGGAGACCCGCGCCATCGTGGAGCTGTGCGCCCGGATGCGGACCGTCGCCGAGATCTCGGCGCTCCTGAAGATGCCGCTGGGAGTCGTCCGGGTGTTGCTCAGCGACCTGGCCGACCAGGGCAGGATCCGGGTGTACGGGACGGGCCAGGGCAGCGACCACCCGGACCGGGCGCTGCTGGAGAGGGTGCTGGGTGGACTCCGCCGTCTCTGACGTGTCGCGGGCGCCGGGCACGGCCGACGGCGCCTCCGAAGAGGGCCTGCGCGCCTGGCAGTTGGACCGCAGCAGGGCGCCCATAGCCACCAAGATCGTGGTCGCGGGCGGCTTCGGCGTCGGCAAGACGACCTTCGTCGGAGCCGTCTCCGAGGTACGGCCGCTGCGCACCGAGGCCGTGATGACGAGCGCCGCCCAGGACATCGACGACCTCAGCGCCACCCCGGAGAAGACGACCACCACCGTCGTGATGGACTTCGGCCGGGTCACGCTCGACGACGACCTCGTGCTGTACGTCTTCGGCACCCCGGGCCAGCAGCGCTTCTGGTTCCTCTGGGACGATCTGGTGCGCGGCGCGATCGGCGCCGTCGTCCTGGCCGACACCCGCCGGCTCTCCGACTGCTTCCCCGCGCTCGACTACTTCGAGAACAACGGCCTGCCGTACGTTGTCGCCGTCAACCACTTCGAGGGCACGGAGTCCTACGACGTGAAGGACGTACGGGAGGCCCTGTCCGTGCCGGCGGGCGTCCCCGTGCTGACCATGGACGCGCGCAACCGGATCACCGTCGTCGACACGCTGCTGGCCCTGGTCGGCCACGCAGTCGAAGCGGCCCCCGAACAGCCCGCAGGCAGCTGAGCGGGCAGCAACATACGGAGAACCCGCCATGCGGAAGATACTCGTCGTCGGGGCCGGACAGTCCGGCCTCCAGCTCGCCCTGGGACTCCAGTCGCACGGGTACGAGATCACCCTGATGTCCAACCGCACGGCGGACGAGATCAGGTGCGGCCGGGTGATGTCCACCCAGTGCATGTTCCACACCGCGCTCCAGCACGAGCGGGATCTCCGGCTCAACTTCTGGGAGTCCCAGGCCCCGTGCGTCGAGGGGCTCGGCGTCTCCGTCGCCGCGCCCGACTCCTCCCGCGCGACGGACTGGCTGGGCAGGCTGGACGGGATCGCCCAGTCCGTGGACCAGCGGGTCAAGATGGCCGGCTGGATGGAGACGTTCGCCCAGCGCGGCGGCCAACTCGTCATCCACGGTGCGGCGGTGTCCGACCTCGACTACTTCTCCCGTACGTACGACCTCGTCCTCGTCTCCGCGGGCAAGGGCGAACTGGTCGCGATGTTCGGCAGGGACGCCGCCCGCTCCCCGTACGACACTCCTCGGCGCATGCTCGCCGTCGCGTACGTCCACGGGCTGGGCCCGCGCCCGGAGCATCCCGACCTGGACGCCGTTCGCTGCAACCTCGTCCCCGGCGTCGGCGAGCTGTTCGTGATGCCGACGCTGACCGTCACCGGCCGCGCGGACATTCTCTTCTGGGAGGGCATACCCGGCGGCCCCGTCGACGTCTTCCAGGGCGTCAGGGACCCGGCCGACCATCTTTCGCTGACGCTGGAGCTGATGGAGCGGTACACGCCCTGGGAGTACTCGCGGGCCACGAAGGTCGAGCTGACCGACGCCAACGCCACCCTGTCGGGCCGTTACACGCCCACGGTCCGCAACCCCGTCGGGCGGCTGCCCGGCGGCGGCGTGGTCCTCGGTGTCGCCGATGTCGTCGTGGCCAACGACCCCGTCACCGGCCAGGGCTCCAACTCGGCCTCCAAGTGCGCCGCCTCGTATCTGGACTCGATACTGGCGCACGGCGACCGCGAGTTCGACGAGGCGTGGATGCGGGCGACGTTCGAGCGCCACTGGGAGAGCGCGCGGCACACCACCAGGTGGACGAACACGATGCTCGCCCCGCCGCCGGCGCATGTGCTGGACCTGTTCGAGGCGGCTGGCCGGCTCCAGCCGGTCGCAGACCGGTTCGCGAACGGCTTCGACGACCCGTCGGACTTCGAGAACTTCTTCTACGACGCGCGGAAGACCAAGGCCTATCTCACGGAGGCGGGCGGGAGCACGGCCGGCTGACGCCGTCTCCGGAGGTCAACCCGCCGGTGCGGTGGCCGAGTTGTTGCCCGTGTCGTCGCCCGCGGTGGCCCCCGGCGGCAGCTCCGGAGGCTCGTACGACGCCGCGTCGAGCGGCGAGGCCCCCGGGTCCGGCCGTACGGCGCCGAGCAGCGGGTTCGACGCGATCGGGGAGACCTTCACCCGGCCCCCGGGGCGCGGGGCATGAATGACCTTCCCGGCGCCGAGGTAGATCGCCACATGGGTGGCCTTCGGGAAGTACACCACCAGATCGCCGGGGCGCAGCTCGCTCAGCTTCACCCTGGGCAGTTCGGCCCACTGCTCCTGGCTCGTACGGGGCACGCTCACCCCGGCGCGCGCCCAGGCCCGCGAGGTCAGCCCCGAGCAGTCGTACGACTCCGGGCCCTCCGCGCCCCACAGATACGGCTTGCCGATCTGGCCGACGGCGTACGTCAGCGCCTCGTCGCCGTCGGCCGACGGAGCCCGGAGGCTTCTGCTCAGGCCCCCCGTCGTGGCCGTCCCCGCCACCGCCCCTGACGCGGTCTCGGGCGCGGGTGCGGCGTCGCCGAGCGCGCCGGAAGTGATCAGCTTCTCCTGCGCCTTGTCCGTGTCGGCGTCCTCGCGCTCGGCGATCGCCGCGATCTGTCCGGCGGTGAGCGAGGCGAGCATCTTCTCCACGTCCGCCAGCCTCGCCCGGACCGTGTCGCGCTGCCTCTTCTGCTTCGCGGCGAGTGCCTTCTGTTCCGCAAGTGCCTTCCGGGACTGGGCGGCGAGGGTGTCGGCACGCCTCTCGCCGTTGGTCAGCCGCGCGATCGTCGACAGCCGGTCGCCCTGCGCACGGTCCATCAGATGCTGCTGGTCGAGCGCGTGTTGGGGGTCGCCGGAAAGCAACAGCTGGATGTAGGAGGAGAGTTCGGAGGTGCCCTGGTACTGCTGACGGGCGAGCCGCCCGGCCTGGGCCCGGCTGCGGACCAGTGCCTCACGGGCGTCGGTGAGGCCCGTGCCGACGCTCTTCGCCTTGGCCTGCTGGGCGGTGAGTTTCACCTCGGTGGCGTTGTACGCCTCGGTGGCCTCCTCGGCCTGCCGGTACAGTTTCCGCAGCTCGGTGAGCAGTTGGGAGACGCTGCGCGGGGCGCCGTCGCCGCGTGGAGCGGCGACGGGCCCGGCACCCGTGACGGACGGGGCACTTGGGGACGCCTCGGCGCCCGGACCGGGTTCGGCGCCGGCCGGTGCGGCGTACGGGGCCGCCACGACGGCGGCGAGTGCCGCCGTACAGACGGCTCGGGGAAGTCTGCCTGACACTCCATCACCTCCGTTTGCGGGACGGCCTGTCCGGCCCCAAGGTGATGATGCGGCGTCACTTGCCCCGATCCCGTGTGCTTACCGCACAATTGGGCGACATGGCGGCATGCCGTCACCCCCGGAGGGCCGATACGACGGCCCCCCGGCGTGGTGGCTTGTCAGTCGACCGGCAGCGCGTAGAACGTGCCCCCGCGCCGGATCACGGCGGTCTTCCCGGCCATCAGCGGCTGGTACGGGGGCGTGGCCACGGCCGCGCCGTCCGCGCCGGGGGAGGGGGCGGGGCCGCCGGCGTTCTGGAACTTCCAGAGCCGCTTGCCGTCCTTCGCCCCGAACGCCGTCACCTGGAGTCCGTCGGCCGACAGCACCGTCCGGCCGCTCTCGCTGAGCGAGATCCGGGGGACCCCCGTCCAGGCCGGGCCCTCGGTCGTGCCCTTCCAGCGCTGTACGCCGGACTCGGGGTCGAGCGCGTACACCTCCTGGTAGCGGTTGGCGATGTAGAGCGTGGAGCCGGCGAGCGTGCCGGTGCCGAAGGCGAAGGGCTTCTGCCCCGGCACCTCGGGCGCGCCCGACCTGCGCCACACCTGCTTGGCGTCGGCGGTGTCGTACGCGTACAGCTGATCGGCCGCAGCGGCGTACAGCCGGCCCTTCGCGTCACCGACCGAACCGCCCACGGGCGGCACGGCGCCGAACGACTTCGACCAGGTCCGCTTCCCGCTCACGCGGTTGAAGCAGTGGTAGACCGACCGGCTCTTGGCCGCCTTGACCTGGACGGGCAGCAGCGACTTGGCGTCCTGGCGCACCACGATGTCCGCGTCCCGTACGGCGATCAGCTGGTACACCGGGGTCAACGGCGCGCGGCCGTTGGCGATCACGGTGCGCCACAGCTCCTTACGGGTCGTCAGATCGAAGGCGAAGAGATGGGTGCGGACCACGGCCGCCTTCCCCGTACCGGTCCGGTACGAGCCGGTGAACCAGACCTGGCCGTTGGCGGTCCCGGCGACGCCCGCGACCTTCAGACCGGGCGCGCCCTTGATGCCGTCGGCGTAGTCGACGCGGTGTTCGACGGCGCCCGACGCGGCCCTGATCCAGAGCAGACCGGCCGCCCCGGCGACGAAGCCGAGCCCGGCCGGGACGGGCAGGGCCTGGTGGAGGGAGGCGGCCTCGGACTTCTGCCAGAGCCGCTTCCCGGTGCGTACGTCCACGCCGGTGGCGCCGGAGCCCGTGGTCAGGACGAGGGTGCGGTCGCCGATGACGGCGGCGTTCAGGACCTCGTCGGCTGCCACCTTGTGCTCGTACGCCCAGAGGGCTTCGGGCGGCAGCCCGGTCAGGCCCTTGGAGGTGTCGTCGGCGGGCTTGTTGTCGCTGTCGTCGGACGCCTCGTCGTCGGCGAGTGCGAGGACGCCCCCGCCGCCGATCACCAGACCCGCGGCGCCGGCGGCCATGGCGGTGAGGAGTGCGCGCCGGCCGAGCGGCTGTCCGGGCGGCCCGCCGGGAGGGCGTCCGAGGGGCCGTCTGAGAGGCCGTCTGAGCGCGGCGAAGGGGCCTGAGCCGGTGCCGGTTCCGGCGGGCGCGGTGAGGGCGGGCGCCGGCGCCGGTGGCGGCCCCGGCGGCAGGGCGGGCGGTCCTTGCGGCCCCTGCGGTCCCGGCGCCGGCGGGAGGGACTGCGACTGCTGCGGCACCGGAGCGGCGGCCGGCGGCAGCGGGAGGGCGGTCGGCTCCGGCCGGGCGCGGGGCAGCGACAAGGCGGCGGTCGGCCGGTCGACGACACCGCTCTCGCCACCGGACGCGGTCCGGGGCCGGCCGATGCGGGTGGTGCGGGTGTCGGGCTCGGGCGCGGCGCCGGGTGCGGCGTCGGCCGGCGCACCGGGGACCGAGTTCGCCGGGGTGTCCGCCGCCCCGTCCTTCGGACCCTCCAGCGGGGCGTGCAGAGCGTCGACCCGGGCGGCCTGTTCGGCGATCGAGGCCGACAGGGCGGCGGGCAGCCACCCGTCCGGCCCGGCGCTCGCCGCCGCTGCCGCGCCCTCCAGCGCCAGTTCGGCGGCGACGGCACCGGCGGTCGGCCGCTCGCCCGGCCCCTTCGCCAGGCAGCGCGCGACGAGGGGCCGCAACTCCTGTGGCACACCGTCGAGTTCGGCCGCTCCGTACGCGATGCGTTCGATCGCCGATTCGGCAGGACCCTTCGTGAGGGGCGTCGTACCGGTGGCCGCGTACGCCAGCAGCAGCCCCAGTACGAAGATGTCCGACGGCGGTCCCGGTACCTCGCCCTCCAGCTGCTCCGGAGTGAGATACCCGAGCCGCACCGACAGCCGTCCGCCCTCCACGGCCTCGGCGGACGCCGCCGCGCCCAGCGCCCCGAAGGCGGTGAGACGCGGCCCGTCGGCGGCCAGTGTCACGGTGTCGGGCGCCAGCCCCTGGAGGACGGCTCCGCTCGCGTGCACCCGCGACAGCGTCTCGGCGAGCCCGGCGCCCAGTATCCGCACGGCCCGCTCGGGCAGCGGACCGGCGACGGCGACGGCCTCGCCGAGGGTGAGCGCGGGGACGTAGTCCGACGCGGTCCAGAGCGTGGCTTCCCCGGACGGGTCCGTACGGGAGTCCAGCAGCGGCTGCACCCAGCCGCCCGCCAGCCGCTCGGCGGTCCGTGCCTCGGCCTGGAAGCGCCGCTGGAAGGCGGGCAGCGCGGCGAGGACGGGGCGGGCGACCGTGACGACGACGGTGCCGCCGTTCGGCCCGTACGCCAGATACCGCACGGCACTCGCCGACTCCCGGTACCGCGCCAGCACGGTGTAAGGGCCGACGAGACGCGGGTCGTCGTGCCGCAGCGGTTCCATCACGCGTATGCCCCCTGGTGGCTCGGCCGGGAGGTCGTCTCCGGCCTGGTCGATCCTAGGTTCCTGGTCGATCGGTCCGACGGGGCGTGCGGGCCCCGCGACAGAACCTAGATGGTGCCCGACAAATCCCGCCTGCCGCACCATATGTGGCCGTGTAAGGCCAGGGAGTTGGCGATCGGGTGGTGTCCGAAACCGTCCCGTCAGCCGTTCCCCGGCTTCGACCAGGGCCACTTGAGCGCGCGCCGCTCGCGGCCCCCGGGGACGTACTCGTACTTCCAGCCCCGTTGCAGCCCGAGCCGCTTGGTGTACCCGGCGGGCGCGCGCCGGTACGCGAACACCGTGGGCGGCCCGCCGGCGGCGTCCGGCACGGGGACCTCGTACCACTTGGGCGGCTGCCCGGTCGGGCCGGTCAGCACGGGCAGTACACGACCGTCCAGCGGCCCGCCGACAAAGACGGTCTCTTCGCTTCTCACGCCGCCAGTGTCGCGCAGCGCCCGCCCCGCGCCGACGCCGGTCACCCCCGCGGCGTACGGCACCCGCCCCGCCGTCCGTCCCCGCCCCACCTCCCCGACCAGCGGCTTAGCGGTCCCGGCTGATCCGTTCGACGGAACCCGGCGCCACGCCTCGGCGCGCCCCTTGACGGCGCCTCTGCCTTTGATGAAGGCCACGGCCCGGTTTCCCCAGCGGGTGGCCGACGCCCGCGCCGCGCCAAGGAAGCGGAGATCCTCACCATGCGCGTTGTTCGCGTTCTCGCCACCGCCGCCCTGTCCTCGCTGGCCATCGGCGTGGGTGCGACGGCCGTCCATGCCGACCCCCAGCCGACCCTCACGGTGAGCCCGAGCCCGGCGCGGCCCGGCTCCCCGGTCACCCTCTCCCTCAACGGCGGCTGCGACGCCAGCACCGTGACGGCCTCCTCCGGGGCCTTCACGGGCTCGGTCACGCTCACCGCGAGCTCGACGACGGGCATCTACCGGGGCACGGCCACGATCCGCCGTGACGCCCGCGCCGGCACCCACACGGTCAACATCTCCTGCCCGAACGGCAGCCCCTCCACCTTCACCTTCACCGTCGCGAGGTCCTCGACCCCGTCCCCGACCCCGACCAGGGGTGCCAGGGGCGGTCTGGGCGGGAGCGTCTCGGGCATGGACGCGACGAAGGTCGCGGCAGGGGCGGGACTGGTCACGCTGGCCGCCGCGGGCGGCACGCTGGCGCTGCGCCGCCGGGCGAAGCACTGACGTCCACGCGGGCCACCGGGACCGGCGCGTGTCAGCGCCGGTCCCGGTGGCCTCGCGCGCTCCTCATGCCAGCAGCCCCGACGCCTTCCAGAGCCGACGCCCAGTCCCCCGCATCACCCCGATGTCGTCCAGGAAGTCCGTGAGGCGTTTCGCGCCGGACTGCATCACCTCCCGGCGATGCCCGCTCGCGCGGACCTGGGTGACGGCCTCGCGGCGGTCCAGGCCCACGTTCTCGTAGACCTGGGGGTTGACGAAGCAGACGGAGAAGACGCGCGCCGCCTGGCCGGCCGTGAGGCGCGTCAGTTCCCTCTCCCAGTGCGGGGACGTGACCATCTGTCGGCGCAACTCCTCGCGGGCGTAGCGGACGTGGCGGGCCTCCTCCACCACATGGATGCGTGTCACGCCGCGTACGAGCGTCTGGACGCGCTCGTCCGGGAACGTCAGGCGCTGCATCCAGTCCAGGATCTCCTCGCCCAGGAGCGTCGCGGCGAACGAGCCCGGGGTCGTGGAGACGGTCTTCAGCAGGCGCGCGACGTTGTGGTAGACGCGGGGGACGGGGTACGCCGGGGCGCCGCCCTTCTGGATCAACTTCGCGAACATCATCGAGTGGCGGCACTCGTCCGCTATCTCGGTGAGCGCGTAGCGGACATGACTGCTGGTCACCGACTTGTCGTAGATGTGCCTGACCAGCAACTGCATCAGGATGATCTCGAACCAGATGCCGAGCGAGGCGAGCGACGCCGCCTCGTGGCGGGCCAGGTCCATCCGCCGCTCCTCGGACATCCGCCGCCACAGCGCGGTGTCGTAGAGCGAGACGAGCTCCGGCGGCCAGAACCACTTGCCGTCCTCCGCCGGGGCGTCCCAGTCGAGGTCCTTCTCCGGGTCGAAGGAGTGCTTGGCCGAGGCTTCGAGCAGGCGCCTGGCGACCTGCTCGCGGTCCCGCAGCGGGCCGAGCGCGTCGTGGAGGAGCTGGATGTCGTGCGCTGCTGTCATGGCTGAGAGCACCTCGTGTTACCGGGGGTACGGTTCTCGACCCTCTTATAAGACTTCCTGTCAGCAGCTCTCGTCAATGCCTTGCGCACCACTTGTTGACGCCCCGTCCGGTGTCGTCATGGGCGCACGATAGGCAGGACCGCCTCGGCCGCACCCGCGATGTCGAGGAGTGGGACGTCCGCCCCGCGCGCGGCCACGAGTTGGAGTCCCACGGGGCAGCCGTCCGGTGTGAAACCGGCGGGCAGACTCGCCGCCGGATGGCCGCTCAGGTTGAACGCCCAGGTCAGCGCCGTCGAGTAGACGTCCGCGCCCGGACCCTCGTGGCCATGCGGGCGGTTCGGTGTCACCGGGGTGAGCAGCAGCGGCGTACGCGCGAAGTATGCGTCGAGCCGCCGGTCGTTCTCCTCCCGGGCGCCCGCTCCCGCCCCGCCGGACGGATCACCGCCGCGTACCGCCGACCATGCCTCGCGCGGGTCGAGCAGTGACAGAGACGAACCGGGGGCCTCGTCGAGGCGTACGGCGCCGGCCGCCGCCAACCGGTCAACCGCCGCCCGCACCACCGCCTCCACCGCCGGATCGGTCCGCGCGAAGCCGAGATCCGGCGAGTACGTGGCCGGCACCGGTGCCGTCGGCGGCACCCAGGCTCCCGCCGCGGCCTCGTACCCGTCCAGTACGTACCGCAGATACCTCCGCGCGTCCGCCACCCGGCGTGTCAGCACCCCCGCCGACGCCAGCCCCGTCCGGTCCGGCGTGGGCAGCAGCCCGTTCGTCGTCTTCAGGCCGAACACCCCGCACCACGCCGCCGGGATCCGCACCGACCCCGCCCCGTCGCTGCCCGTCGCCAGCGGCACCAGTCCGGCCGCGACCGCCGCCGCCGAGCCCGCCGACGAACCACCGGGCGTACGGTCGGCGCGGTAGGGGTTGACCGTACGGCCGTGCGCGCCCAGGCCCCACGTCTGCCAGTACGTCCCCGGCCCCGGCACCGCCGTCGAGCCGACCGGCACCGCCCCCGCCGCGATGAGCCGCCGCGCCGCGTACGAGCGGATGCCCGTCGGGCCCTTCACCGCGAACGGCAGCCCCGCCAGCGGCAGTTGGGTGTCCACCGTGCGCGCCCGCTCCAGCGCGTCCGCGTGCCACACCTCGATGAACGCGCACAGCCGCGGATCGATCCGGTCGATCCGCTCCAGCGCCTCACCCACTGCCTCACCCACCGCCCATGAGGACCAGGACTCGCTCACCATGCACCCCCGGGATCAGTCTCGCAGCGCCGCCTCCATCACCGCCCGCGCGATCGGCGCCGCGTCACCGCCCCCGCTGATCTCGTCCCGCGCCGCCTCCGCGTCCTCCACCACCACGGCCACCGCCACCTCCGGCCGCGCCGCGCCCTCCGCCTGTGCCCAGGAGATGAACCAGGCGTACGGCGTACCGGAGTTGCCCACCCCGTGCTGCGCCGTGCCCGTCTTCCCGCCGACCGTCACGCCGTCGATCCCGGCGCTCGTCCCGGTCCCGCTCTCCACCGCCTCGACCATCAACTGCCGCAGTCTGTGAGCCGTTCGCGGGGTCATCGCCTGCCCGTACGTGCGGTCGCCCCGGCGGGAGACGACATCGCCGTCGGCGGCGAGCGTCCGCTCCACCAGATACGGGTACTTGAGATCCCCGCCGTTGGCGACCGCCGCCGCGACCATCGCCATCTGAAGCGGTGTCGCCGTCGTGTCGAACTGCCCGATCGAGGAGAGCGCGAGCTGGTCGTCGCCCATCTCCTGGTCGAAGTTGGACACCGCGACCCCCGACGGGATCCTCAACCGCTTGTCGTTGAAGCCGAATCCGCGGACCGTGTCCACCATGCCGTCGAGCCCGACCCGCACCCCCAGACCGGCCAGCACCGAATTGCAGGACCACTTGATCGCGTACGCCAGCGACTCCTTGTCGCACCCCTGTGCGTCGTTCGGGAGCGTGGTGCGGGTGCCCGGCAGGACGTACGGATCGGGGACGTCCGTCGGCGCGTCCACGTCGTCGACCACCCCGGCGTCCAGCGCGGCGGCGGCCGTCACGATCTTGAAGGCCGAACCGGGCGGATACGTCTGCCGGATGGCCCGGTTGAGCATCGGCTGGGCGGGCGCGCCGGTGTACCGCCGCCACGCGTCGGTCACCTCGCCGCCCGTGCCCGACAGCTTGCCCGGGTCGTACGACGGGCTGCTGACCAGCGCGAGGATCTTGCCGGACGAGGGCTCGATCGCGGCGACCGCGCCGCGCCTGCCGTCCAGGCCGGAGTAAGCGGCCTGCTGTGGAGCCCGCTTGATGGTGGTGACGACCTTGCCACCGGGCTGGTGGGAACGGGTGATGTCGTTCCAGAACGGCAGCGGGGCCAGCATCGGGTCGGTGCCGTTCAGGATGCCGTCCTCGGCGCTCTCCAGCAGGCTCGTGCCGTACGTCTGGGAGGAGTAGCCGGTCACCGGCGCGTACAACGGGCCCTGGGTGTAGGTGCGTTCGAACCGCAGTTGCTGGCCCGAGTCCCTTGACCCGGTGACCGGTCTGCCGTCGACGAGGATCTGGCCGCGCGGCTGCTCGTAACGGTCGATGGTCTTACGCCGGTTGGCGGGGTTGTTGTCGAGGGAACCGGCCTGGACGAGCTGAACGCGGGCCGCGTTGACGAGCAGGGCGACAAGGAGCAGCAGACAGAACACGGCGGCCAGCCGGATATGGCTGATCATCGCTCGCCCTCCGTCGCCGTCCCCGTCTCCGTCCCTGTCTCCCGCCGCGTCGAACTCCCCGCGTCGGGCGGGGGACCACCGGTCACCGTCGCCGGTGCGATCACGCCCGTCTCCACCGTCTCCGGGCGCGGTCTGCGCGCCGAGTCGCTGAGCAGGATGAGCAGCGCGACGATCACCCAGTTGGTGACGACGGACGAGCCTCCCTGCGCCAGGAACGGCATCGCCATGCCGGTGAGCGGGATCAGTCCCGTCACCCCGCCCGCGATCACGAACACCTGGAGCGCCACGATCGAGGCCAGACCGACCGCGAGCAGCCGCCCGAACGGGTCGCGCAGGGCAAGGCCCGCGCGGTAGCCGCGGGCGACGAGCAGCGCGTACAGCATGAAGATCGCCGTCAGCCCGATCAGGCCCAGCTCCTCGCCCGCCGTGGCGAGGATGAAGTCGGACTTGGCGGCGAAGCCGATGAGGACGGACCGGCCGAGCCCCAGCCCCGTACCGAACATGCCGCCGGCCGCGAACGCGAAGAGGGACTGGGCCAGTTGGCCGGGTCCCCGGCCGGCATCGATGGAGGCGAACGGGTCGAGCCAGTCCTCGACCCGGCCGTGGACGTGCGGTTCGAGCCAGCCGACCGCGAACGCGCCGACCCCGGCCAGCAGCAGCCCGACGGCGATCCAGCCGGTGCGTCCCGTCGCCACGTACAGCAGGATCACGAAGAGCCCGAAGAAGAGGAGCGAGGTGCCGAGATCGCGTTCCAGGACCAGTACGAGGACGCTGAGCAGCCAGATCGCGACGATGGGGCCCAGCACCCGGCCGGTGGGCAGTTGCAGCCTCCAGATCCTGCGGCCGGTGTACGCCAGGGCGCTGTGGTTGGCCGCGAGATAGGCGGCGAAGAAGACGGCGAACAGGATCTTCGCGAACTCGCCCGGCTGGAAGGAGAGTTCATCGATCCGGATCCAGATCCTGGCACCGTTCACGGCGGGGAAGAAGATCGGCACGGTCATCAGCAGCAGCGCGGCGACCACGGACAGATACGCGTACCGCTGGAGCACCCGGTGGTCGCGCAGCAGCACGACGACGGCGATGAACAGCGTGACACCGAGGGTCGACCAGACGAGCTGCGCGGGCGCGTCCCGCACGCCGGGGGTCGACAGGTCGAGACGGTGGAGCAGCACCAGCCCGACGCCGTTGAGCAGGACCGCGATCGGGAGCAGGAGCGGGTCCGCGTACGGGGCGCGGAACCGGACCGCGAGATGCGCGACGAGTGCGAGCAGACCCAGCCCGGCGCTGTGCCGCAGAGCGTCGGGCGGGGCGGCGTCGTCGTGGGCGAGACCGACGGCGAGGTAACCGAAGAGGGAGATGAGGACGGCGCACACGAGGAGCGAGAGCTCGACCCCGCGCCGCTTGCGGAGGCGTAGTTCGGGCGGGGGAGAGTCCGCCTTCGTTGCGGTCATGGAGCGCAACGTAGCAACCCGACATGCCTTATGTCCGCTTATGTAAAGACATAAGGCATGTCGGGTTCAGCCGGCCGGAGCCATCGGCGCCACCGGGCCGGCGCTACCGGATCAGCACCAGCGGGGCGCCTTGCCGATGTTGTCGATGTACGCGGCCGAGGCCCACGCCCAGGTGCCGTCCGCGAGGAGGTACCAGCGGTTGTTGCCGTTCACGTTGTCGCCCCGCACCTTGCAGAAGATGTGGACGATGGAGCCGTAGGGGAGGCTGCCGACGACCCGGCTGCTGCGGGTGGGCTTGTCGCGCAGCAGGAGCCCGGTCCTGGCGGTGACGCGGCCCTTGTACGTGTGGGAGCCCATCGCCTGCCCGGCGGTCTGGGCCTCCTCGGTTCGGGCCGCCTCGGCGGCTTCCGCGGTCTCGGGGTCGACGGCGGCGGGGCGGTCGACGGCGGTGTGGCCGCCGGAGCTGACGGGCGGCGGGGCCGGTACCGCCGCGATGGCGGGTGTCGCGGTCAGGGCCGCGACGGCGACGGCGAGGGTCGCGGCGTACGGGCCGAAGGAGCCCCGGACGCGCTGGGGGCGCGCGGAACGCCGGGCACGTGAGAAACGCAGGGAACGCTGTGACATGCGTGACTCCTGAAGTTCGGGAAGGGGTGAGGGATCGACGGGACCCTCGCCCGATTTACCCTAGTTTCGTCACATTGTGTCCGCAACCGTAACTCTGCGTACCCCTGCCGCTGTCAGTGCTGGTACGGGTTGCCGCCCTGGCCCGGCTGCTGCCCCTGGCCGCCCTGGCTGAACGGGTTCCCGCCACCCGCCTGGCCGCCCTGCGCACCCTGCGCGAACGGGTTGGCGCCGTGCTGCTGGCCGCCACCCTGCTGGGCCTGGGCCGCGCTCTGCGCGAGCAGCTGCTCCGCCTGCTCGTTGGGCACCTGGTGCTCCACGCCGCAGAAGGTGCACTGGGTGTAGTGCTTCGTCGAGTAGGGGAACAGCGGCACGAAGAAGAGCGTGAACTTGGAGACGCGCTTGCGCAGCGTGTGCGCCGACGGATTGCCGCACTGGCCGCACACGAGCGTCAGTATCGCCAGCTGGTAGATGTAGCCCTTGGTTCCGAAGATGATCATGCGTGATTCCTTCTCTGCTCGTGACGCTCATGACCGGCGCACTCCGCACCCCCATGGTGCACGCCGGTGACAGCGGCTGTCAGGGCAGGCGTCCCGCCCGGTTGAGATTGATGAGGGGGCCGAGGAGATCCCCGTACCGCTCCAGCCGCCCCGCGATGTCGCCGACGCGGAAGACCAGCTCGTCCGGCGCCGCGCAACTCCCCACCTCTTCCCAGGACACCGGGGTGGAGACGGTCGGTTCCGTACGGGCGCGCACCGTGTACGGCGCCGCCGTCGTCTTCGCCGCCGAATTCTGGCTGTGGTCGACGAAGACCTTGCCGGGACGGAGCGCGCGGGCCATCCGGTGGACCACCAGCTCCGGCAGGTCGGCCTGGGCCTCGACGGCGAGCGACTTCGCGTACGCGGAGACCTCGGGCGACGGTGTCGGCTCAAGCGGCACGAGGAGATGGAGGCCCTTCGAACCGGACGTCTTGGCGTACGCGTTCAGCCCGTCGGCCGCCAGCCGTTCGCGCAGCCAGAGCGCGGCCTCGCAGCACTCCACGATGGTGGCGGGCTCGCCGGGGTCCAGATCGAAGACGATGCGGTCGGCGCGGGCCGGGCTGTCGAACCGCCACTGCGGCGTGTGGAACTCCACGACCAGGTTCGCGGCCCACATCAGCGTCGCGAGGTCCTCCACGAGGACCTGCTCGGCGATCTGGTCCGCCGACCGCGGGACCGTCGCAGTACGCACCCAGGAGGGTGTGCCCGGCGGCGGGTTCTTGGTGAAGAAGCGCTCGCCCGCGGGGCCGTCCGGGAAGCGGAGGAAGGAGACGGGGCGGCCCGCCAGATGGGTGAGCAGGGCGCCGGCCGCCGTCGCGCAGTAGTGCAGGACCTCGCCCTTCGTGGTGCCGGTGGCCGGGTAGAGGACCTTCTCCAGATTGCTGAGGGCGATCCGCCGCCCCTCCACCTCCGCGATTGGCGTCATACGATGAGAATCCCACGAATTCCGATGTAAGGGATTAACCGTGCGATCCATCTGGAACGGCGCAATCTCCTTCGGTCTGGTCAACATCCCGATCAAGCTCGTGAACGCCACCGAGAGCCACTCGATCTCCTTCCGGCAGATCCATTTGGCGGACGGCGGCCGGATTCGTTACCGGAAGGTCTGCGAGCTGGACGAGGAGGAGGTCACCTCCGCCGAGATCGGCAAGGCGTACCAGGACGCGGACGGCTCGATGATCCCGATCACGGACGACGATCTGGCCCAGCTCCCGCTGCCGACCGCGAAGACGATCGAGATCCTCGGATTCGTGCCAGAGTCCTCCATCGATCCGCTCCAGGTGGGCTCGGCGTACTACATCGCGGCGAACGGCGTGCCCGCCGCGAAGCCGTACACGCTGCTGCGTGAGGCGCTGAAGCGGAGCGAGAAGGTGGCCATCGCGAAATTCGCGCTGCGTGGGCGCGAGCGGCTGGGCATGGTGCGGGTCCTGGGCGATGTCATCGCCCTGCACGGGCTGCTGTGGCCGGACGAGATCCGGCAGCCGGAGGGGGTGGCGCCGGAGACCGACGTCAGCATCCGGGACGCCGAACTCGACCTGGCCGACGCCCTGATGGACACGCTCGGCGAGGTCGAACTGGAATCGCTGCACGACGACTACCAGGAGGCCGTCGAGGAGCTGATCGCCTCCAAGGCGGGAGGCGCCGAGCTGCGGGCACCGGAGGGGGCGGGGGAGCGGCGCGGGGGCAAGGTGCTGGACCTGATGGCGGCGCTGGAGGGCAGTGTGCGGGCGGCGAAGGAGTCGCGGGGCGAGGCGGGCGGGGGCGAGAAGGAGGACGCGGAGGTGACGCATCTGCCCAGCCGCAAGAAGGCGGCGGGCGGGAAGAAGACCGCGTCGAAGACGGCCGCGAAGTCCACGTCGAAGACGGCGTCCAGGACCGCGGAGAAGAAGACGCCCGCGAAGAAGACCGCCGCCAAGAAGACGACGACGGGCAAGACCGCCGCGAAGAAGACGGCGGCCAAGAAGACGACGGCGAAGAAGGCTCCGTCGAGGAAGCGCTCGGCCTGACGCGTCGAGGGCTGAGGCGTCGGGGCTGACGCCGTCCAACTCCGCGCCGTACGCCTGCTATTGATTCTGTTGGATTTTGTGCGACGGACCCTGGCGGTTCCGGGGAATTCCGGTGGACAATCCGGGGCGCGGGCGCCCCTTCATGCTCAGCACTGTCATCTCCAACTCGGGCCCCGTGTTCGGCCGTTGAGCCCGGCTCCGAGTGAGAGGGACAAGCGATGACCAACAGCAGACCGAGTTCGGCGCGTCGATGGCGTGCCGCCTGTGCGACCGCGCTCGCTGGGGTGCTCTGTCTCGGGACCCCGGCGGGGGCCCAGGGCGACGCGGGCGGGCCCCGGCCCGCCGGGTCCGCCTGGACGGTGTCGCGCGGCGGGCCCGCCGCCACCGTACGGCTCGACCCCGCCGACGGCTCCGTCACCCTCGCCGTGAGCGACGGGCGCCGCACCCTTGTCGAGCCCTCGCCCGTCGGCATCGTCACCGAGGACGCCGACCTGACGCGCGGGCTGCGCCTGGTGGACCGGAAGGACCGTGGGGTCGCCGAGCGGTACACCACCGTCGTCGGCAAGGAGCGCCGCCGGACCGTCGACATGGCGGAGTCCCGCTTCACCCTGGAGGGGGCGGGCGGTGCCCGGGTCGACCTCGTCGTGCGCGCGGCCGACGACGGGGTCGCCTACCGCTACGTCCTCCCCGCCGGAGCGGCGGGCGGCGCCGTACTGCGCGAGGCGTCCGGCTTCGTCCTGCCGGCCGGCGCGCCCGCCCGGCTGAGCGACTACTCGGTCAACTACGAGCAGCCGTACGACGGTACGACCGCCGGCGGCGCCGAGAGCGGGCAGTACGCCTACCCCGCGCTCTTCCAGGTGGGCGACGACCACGTCCTGCTCTCCGAGGCGGACGTCGACGGCCGCTACCCCGCGAGCCGGCTCGTCCACACGGCGGGCAGTGGCCGCTACGACGTCGCGTTGGCCGACCCCTCGGTGCCCATGCCCACCGACGGCCCCCTCGCGACCCCCTGGCGGACCGTCATCGCGGGCGATCTGGCGACCCTGACCGAGTCCACGCTCGTGGACGATCTGGCGCCGCCCTCCCGGGTCGCGGACACCTCCTGGATCCGCCCCGGCACGGTCGCCTGGTCCTGGCTCGCCGGCTTCGGCGCGGCGCAGCGCAGCCTGGAGACCCAGCAGCGGTTCGTGGACTACGCGGCGGCGCACGGCTGGGAGTACTCCCTGGTGGACGACGGCTGGAACACCACCGACTGGATGCCCCAGCTGATGGAGTACGCCGAACGGCGCGGCGTGGGTGTCCTGTTGTGGATGCACTGGACCGATCTCGACACCGCCGCCGAGCGCACCGAACAGCTCGACAAGGTCAAGAAGTGGGGCGCCGCCGGGCTGAAGATCGACTTCATGGACTCCGACTCGCGCGACCGCATGGGGTGGTACGACGAGATCCTGCGGGAGACCGCCGACCGCGAGCTGATGGTCAACTTCCACGGCTCAACGCTCCCGCACGGCATTCAGCGCACCTGGCCGCATGTCATGACGATGGAGGGCGTCCACGGAGCCGAGCAAGGGGATGTCCAGGCGGACGACATGGCGACACTGCCCTACACCCGCAACGTGGTGGGCTCCATGGACTTCACACCCATGGGCTTCCAGTTCGGGCAGCGCGACAACACCGAGGCCGCCGAGCTGGCGCTCTCCGTGGTGTACGAGTCGGGCTTCCAGAACTACGCGGGCAGCGTCGAGGCGTACCGGGCCCGGCCGGAGGTGGCCCGCTTCCTCGAACAGGTCCCCACCGTCTGGGACGAGAGCCGGCTCGTGGCCGGTGCGCCGGGTGAGGCGGCGACCTTCGCGCGCAGGAACGGCGACCGGTGGTTCGTCGGATCCGTCCGGGCGGGTGGCGCGGGTACGGAGCGGCTGCCGCTGACGTTCCTGGGATCCGGTTCGTGGCGGGTCGACGTCGTACGGGACGGCCCCGACGGGCTGGTCCGGCAGAGCGAGGTGACGGACCGTCATAAGACGCTCACGGTACCCGTGTTGGCGGACGGCGGCTTCGCCGCACAGATCTGCCGCGCCGTGCCGGGCCGGGGCAGCTGCGACCGGCCGGTGGACACGGTGCCGGTGGGCACGCTGGCCGTCACCCCCGCGAAGACCGACGCCCGGCCGGGAGAGACGGTGAGCATCGAGGCGGGGTTCGTGCTGGACGAGGCAGGGCCCGCCGAGGACGTGCGGATCGGCGCGCGTACGCCCGACGGCTGGGCCGTCGACGGCGAGGGCGCGACGGCGGACGAACTGGCCGACGGCGCCGGGCTGTCGGCGGCCTGGCGGGTCACGGTCCCCGCGGACCCGGCCTACGGGGCGACGGAGATCCCGGTCACGGTCTCCTACCGGGACCCGGGCGCCCGGCGTGGCGCGCCGCCGCTGACGGTCGAGCGCACGGTTCGCGTGTTCGTGGCGCGCGAAGGCACCGTGTACGTCAGCGCGTTGCCGTTCGTCTCGGCGGAGAACGGCTGGGGCCCGGTCGAGCGTGACCTCTCCAACGGCGAGAACGCCGCGGGCGACGGCGGCCCTCTGCGGCTCGGCGACACCACGTACGACAAGGGGCTCGGGGTCCACGCGCGGTCCGAGGTGACCGTCGACCTGAACGGCGCGTACGAGCGCTTCGCCGCCCACGCGGGCATCGACGAGGAGAAGCCGGACAAGGGCTCGGTGGTCTTCGAAGTGGTGGGCGACGGCCAGGTGCTGGCCCGCAGCGGAGTCCTGGGGCCGACGGACGCGGCGTACGCGTTCGACGTCGACGTGAGCGGGGTGCGGCAGCTGGCGCTGCGTGTCACGGACGGCGGCGACGGCATCGACTCCGACCACGGGGACTGGGCCGACGCCCGACTGCTCAAGGGATAGCGGCAGTTCCGGACGGGCCGCCGCCGCTCGGCGGCGGCCCGTCCGCCCCGGCACGCGGCGGCGCTAGGCCGTGTCTTCGAAGTAACGCCGGCCGCCTGCAAGGCGGGGCCTGCGGCGTCTGGTGCGGTGCATCGCAAGGCGGAGGATCGTGCTCGTACTGGGCGTACTCGCACGACTCCGACAACGAAGCGAGGTGCCGTGCCAGGCGTCGCAGGCCAGGCGGGACTTTGAAGACACGGCCTACGGGCCCGGCGCGTCCGGGACGAAGACACTCAGCCGGTACGTGGTCGGCACCCGCGACCGGCCGCAGAGCGTGTCGAGCCGGAACATCGAGAGGTCCTTCACCTCGTGCTCCGCGATACGCCTCCGGACCTCCGCGCGCCATCGCGCCTCGTCGGCGGTCTCGAACACCACCGCCCAGCGCCCCGGCCCCAACTCGGCTTCCGAGGGGCCCCGTTGCCGCTCCCGGCTCCGTCTGCGCCTGCGCTGTCCCGGCACGTGTCGAGCATCGCAATTCCGTGCCCCCTCGGCAACGTAAACACCTACGCCACTCGAATAGGATTTCTCCCCAGTGTCACCACCAGCAGCACCAACAACTTCAAAAGAGTGGAGAAAAGGTATGCGTGGAGGCAACGTCGCCGTGGTCGGCGGCAGCATAGCGGGGTGTGCCACGGCTCTGGCCGTGTCTCGTGGCGGAGCCGACAACGTCACCGTCTTCGAACGGGCCGACGCCGGACTCCGTGACAGGGGTGTCGGAATAGCCCTCCACAACGACCGGTACACGGAGCTGGAGAGCGCCGGATACGTCGCGCCCGAGATGCCGTGGGCGCCGCTGACCCGCCGTGTATGGAGCGTGCGGGACGGCGAGTCGGAGTACGGACGGGCCATCGGCGAGCAGCCGTTCCCGTTCCGCGCCTACAACTGGGGCTCCCTCTGGAGCGAGTTGCGGCGCCGGGTGCCCGAAGAGGTCACCTATCGCTCGGGAGCGCTCGTCGATGTCGTGGAGCCCGATTCGGACGGAGTGACCCTGCGGCTCGCGGACGGAACGAAGGAACGTTTCGACGCGGTGGTCGGCGCCGACGGATACCGCTCCGTCGTGCGCGAAGCCATGTTCCCCGGCCGCGAGGCGTCGTACGCCGGTTACATCGGCTGGCGCGGCACCTCCGCCGATGTCGCCGATCTCCCCTCCGACGGCAACGACGCGCACAACGTCGTCTTCCCCGGCGGCCACTGCATGATCTACCGCATCCCCGACGGCGTCGGCGGCCACCGGCTCAACTGGGTCCTCTACACCTCACCGCCGGAGTCCGAGGGCCTTCACCCGGACCTCAGGACACCGACCTCCCTGCCGCCCGGCCGGCTCAACTCGGAGCTCACCGCGCACCTGAGGGCCCTCGTGGCGGACAACTTCCCGCCCTACTGGGCGGCCAGGGTGCTGCGTACGCCCGCCGAGACCACGTTCATCCAGCCCATCTACGACCTTGAGGTGCCGCACTACACCTCGGGCCAGATGCTGCTCGTCGGTGACGCCGCCAGCGTCGCCCGGCCGCACATCGGCGCCGGCAGCGTGAAGGCCCTCCAGGACGCCACGGCCCTTGAGGCCGCCGTGGTGGCCGGGGGGAGCTGGAAGGAGGTCCTGGAGTCGTACGACATCAGCCGTGGCGCCGTCGGCTCCGCCATGGTCGCGCTGGCCCGCAGGATGGGCAGTGCCCAGGTCGAGAACACCCCGGACTGGAGCGCCATGGACAAGGCGGGCTTCGAGACGTGGTGGCAGGGCCAGAACAGCGGCTCCGACCGCAGCAGCGGCTTCGGGGGCCACAGCCTCAAGCGCCCGTAGCGGCGGCCCGACCGGCTCCTGACGGAACGTCAGAAAGTGCCGGGCGGGCCGCACATGCGGCCCGCCCGGCACTTCGGCGTAGGTGATTCAGCGCGCCGCGCTTCGCACCGGAGTCAGCTCCAGCGCCTCGTGCAGCGCCGTCGGATCGGTCCTGGCGTCGGCGCCGTCCACCCGCAGGGTCACCCGTCCCGACGTGAGGACCGTGACCGTACGGGCGGACTCGGCGGCCTGTGCCGGGCTCGGCGAGACCAGCAGCACGGCGATCCCCTCGTCAGCCAGCGTGCCGACCAACTCGTAGACCTGCTTGACCAGCAGCGGCGCGAGCCCCTCCGTGGGCTCGTCCAGCAGCAGCACGCTCGGCGAACCGAGCAGCGCGCGGGCCAGGGCGAGCATCTGCTGCTCGCCGCCGGACAGATCCGTACCCCGGTTGCCCCGGCGCTCACCCAGCCGGGGCAGCAGCTCCAGGACGCGCTCCGGGGTCCACCGGCTGGGCCTGCTTGTGTCGCCGCGGCCCGGCGGGCGGTAGGAGAGCCGCAGATGCTCAGCGACGGTGAGCCCGGCGAAGACCCGGCGGCCCTGCGGTACGAGACCGATCCCGGCACGCGCCACCTTGTGCGCGGGCTGCCCGGTCATCTCCTGGCCGTTCAGCCGCACCGAGCCGGCGGAGGGGCGGATGAACCCCGCCACGGTGTGGACGAGGGTGGTCTTGCCCGCCCCGTTGTGGCCCACGATCGCGTGGACGGAGCCGGCGGGGACGGTCAGGTCGAGGTCGTGCAGGACGGTGCCGCCGTGGTAGCCCGCCGTCAGACCGGTGAGTTCCAGCATCGGTGGTCGCCTCACCCTCTCGCTTCCGCTGTGTCTCGGACACCGTCGGACGCGGCGTCAGGGGCGGCCTCGTCGGCCGCGGTGGCGTGGTACGCGTCGCGTACCTCGGGGTGGGCCAGCGCCTCCTTGGTCGGCCCGGTGATCAGAACCCGTCCGGCCGCCAGCACCGTGACGGTTTCGGCGAGTTCGGCGACGACCTCGACATGGTGCTCCACCAGGATGATGGCGACGCTCGAAGGCAGGCCGCCCAGGATCGTGAGCAGCCGCCCGATGTCGCCGTCGGTCAGCCCGGCCGCGGGCTCGTCGAGCAGCAGCAGACGCGGGTCGCCCGCGAGGGCCGCCGCGAGGTCGAGCATGCGGCGCTGCCCGTGGGACAGGTCGGCGGCGGGCCGGGCGGCGGAGCCGGCGAGGCCCACGGCCTCCAGATGCCGGGCGGCGGACTCGGCGTGCTTCCGGTAGCGCGAGGGCCGCCACCAGGCGCCCCGGCGCAGCGGATGGTGCCGCCAGCCGGCCAGCACGATGTTGTCGAGCACCGACAACTCGCCGATGACGGAGGGCTGCTGGAAGCTGCGGGCGATTCCGAGACCGCTGCGCTTGGCGGTCGCCGTACGGGTGATGTCGGCGCCGCCGAGGGCGATGGTGCCGTGGTCGGGGCGGTCGGTACCGGCGATGAGGTTCAGCAGGGTGGTCTTGCCAGCGCCGTTGGGACCGATGACGGCGTGCCGTGCTCCGGGTGGGAGCTGGAGGCTGACGTCGTCGACGGCGGTGAGGCTCCCGTACCGCCTCGTGAGGTTCCTCAGGTCCAGCACAGGCGCCGTGGACGGCGCGCCGGACGGTGCGGTGGTGGCTGTCATGGGGCGACCTTCCCGGCCGGAACGCTGTCGTGGTCGGGCGGGAGTTGATCGGCTTTCGCCGCTTCCCGCCCGCCGGGACCGGACCCGACGCGCAGCCCGGCCAGACCGCGCGGCAGCAGATACACGGCGGCGACGAACAGCGTGCCGAGCAGCAGCGGCCCGTGGCCCGGCCACGAACTGGCCACCCAGTCACGGGTGAAGACGATGAGTCCGGCGCCGAGCATGGCGCCGATCACGGACGTGCTGCCGCCGATGACGGCGGCCAGCAGCGCGAACGCGGCGATCTCGAAGCCGACGTCGGCGGGGGAGAGGTACTGCTGGACGGTGACCATCAGCGAACCGCCGATCCCGGCCAGCGCCCCCGCGCCGATGTGCGCGATGAGCAGATAGCGCCCCACCGGGTGGCCGGACGCGCGCATCCGCGCCTCGGCGTTACGGGTGCCGGTCAGCAGCTTGCCGGCGGGCGAGCGCAGGACGAGCACGGTCACGACGACGGCGACGACCGCGACGACGAGCGCGTAGTTGTAGACCTCGTCCTCATCGACCATCCCCTCCCCGCCGAACAGCGCCTGCGTGGCCGGGAAGCCGACGAGACCGTCGGCGCCGCCGGTGACGGACTTCAGCTGGTTGATCGCCGCACTGGCCAGCTCGCCGATCGCGAGCGTGATCATCAGGACCGTGGTCCCCCGGGCCCGGATCACCGCGGGCCCCGTCACCAGCGAGAACAGCGCGGCGGCGATCGCCGCGACGACGATCTGGACCGGACCCGCCGTCCAGCCGGCGTCGGCGAGATTCGCGGTGGCGTACGCGCCGACGGCGAACGGCGCGGTCTGGCCGAGGGTCGGCAGCCCGGCGTAGCCGGTCAGGATGCCGACGCTGATCGCCAGCAGCCCGAGAGCCAGCGCGGAGCCGGCCAGCGAGAGGGAGTACGCGTCGAGCAGAGTCGGCAGAGCGACGAGCAGGACGAGCAGAGCGAGGAGCGGCGCGGCCCGGCGGCCCCGCGCGGCGAGGCCGCCGTCGTCGGGACCGCCGCGGAGCATCCGGGCCAACGGCCCGCCGCTCGCGGGCGGTACGGGCTCCCGCCTGTCGGAGACGGCACCGGCAGGCGCCTTCGCGACAGCCTTACCGGCCGCCTTCTCCGCGCCGTCACCCCGCCGCCCCGCGAACGAGGCGGAGAGCCGTCGCCGCAGCCACTCCACCGGGTCGGAGCCGCTGTCCCCGCCGCCGTGCGCCCCCGCCGTCGCCGGCTCGGTGAACTGGGACCGCAGGATCAGCACGGCGGCCATGGCCGCGAACAGCAGGTACGGCGCCCAGTCCGGCGCGAGGGAGACACCGAGAGTCTGCACCTCGCCGACCGCGATCGCCGCGAGCAGCGTCATCCACAGCGACCGCAGCCCGCCGAGCACGACCACGACGAGGGAGAGCATCAGCACCGTGTCGGCGGTGCCGGCCCCCGGCCCGATGATGGGCGCGCCGAGCACTCCGGCGGCCCCGGCCAGCGCGCCCGCGGCGGCCAGGACCCCGGTGTGCACCGCGCGCGGGCTGTGCCCGGTGGTGGCCAGCATCTGCGGGTCGTCGGCGGAGGCCCGTACGGCAGCCCCCACCCGGGTGCGGGTGAGCACCCACGTACCGAACGCCGCGAGCAGCACGGCCATGAGGATGAAGCAGAGCCGGTACGCGGGGTACCGGTGGCCCAGCAGCGTCACCGAGGAGTCGAGCGCCTCGGGGACGCGTACCGGAAGTTCGTCGGCCCCGAAGAACTCGATGAGCAGATTGCCACCGATCAGGGCCAGTCCGAACGTCAGCAGTGCTTGCGCGAGATGCCCACGACGGGCCAGGGGGATCGTGGCCGCGGACAGACCGGCACCGGCGGCGGCAGCCGCAGCGGTTCCGGCCGCGAGTCCGACGGCGAGACCGCCCCAGGTCCCGTCGCTCAACTCGGCACCGGTATAGGCACCGATCGCGTACAACATGCCGTGCGAAAGGTTCAGTACGCCCGCGGTGCCGAAGGCGAGACTCAGGCCGGCGGCGACGACGAACAGCAGCAGCCCGTAGGCCACCCCGTCGATCGCCGGCACAAAGTGGGCATCAAGGAGATTCATTTCAGCTGCCGAGCGTCGCCAGGTCCTGGACCATGACGTTGGCCAGCTGGTCACCGTCCTTGCGCACCTGGCGCAGGTACCACTGCTGCACCGGCGAGTGCGCCTTCTCGCCGAACTCCCAGGCGCCGCGCGGGCTGTCGATCTGGCCGAGACCGCCGATGGCGGTGTTGATGGTCTCCGGCGTCACCTCGCCCTTCTCGGCGGCGTCGGCGATCGCCTGGTCCAGCACGGCGGCCGCGTCGTACGAGGCCATCGCGTAGGTCGTCGGCTGGGTGTCGTGCTTGGCCGTCCAGTCGGCGGCGAACTTACGGTTGGCCTCGTTGTCGAGGTCGGCCGCGTAGTTCAGGACCGAGTAGACGTCCTTCGCCGCGTCGCCCTGCGCCTGGAGCACGCTGCCCTCGGTGACGAAGGCCGTGTAGAGCGGCAGGTCGGCGACGTCGGACTGCGCGTACTGCTTGGCGAAGTCGATCGCGGCCTTACCGGCGTAGAAGCAGTAGACCGCCTTCGCGTCCGTCTTCGCGATGTCGGCGAAGTACGGCATGAAGTTGGTGGTCTTCGGGAACGGCGTCCACTTGGTCTCGCCGTCGGGGTTGGCGAGCTTGCCGCCGATCTTCTTGAACTCGTCGGTGAAACCGCGCAGTTCGTCGTAGCCACCCTGGTAGTCGGGGCCGATCGCGTAGACCGGGCCGTCCACCTTCTCCTTGATGTACGGGGCGATGGCCTTGCCGGGCTCGTCGGAGAGGAAGCTCGTCGTCCAGACGTACTTCATGTCCTTGACCGGCGGGCGGGCGTTCGACCCGAGCAGCGGGATCTTCGCCTGGTCGATCAGCGGCAGCACCGCGTTGACCGAACCACCACCGACGAGACCGGTCAGCGCGTCGACCTTGTCCTTCTTGATCAGCTTGGTGGCCGCGGGGACCGCGGTGGGCGGACCGTCACCCTCGTCGGCCACGACCAGCTCGGCCTTCCGGCCGCCCAGCTTGTTGTCATGGGTGGCCAGGTACAGCTCGAAGCCCTTGCGCAGCTCCGTGCCCACCGGCTCGTACGTACCTGACAGCGACGCCACCAGGCCGATCTTCACTGTGTCGTCGCCGGCGCCGCTGTCGCTGCTGCACCCGGTGACGGCTGCCAGACCGAGTGCGATGGCGGCTGCGCCGACCGGCCGGACTCTGCGGCGGCCTCGCGGGAGGGTTATGTCGAAGAACATTGAGGGCTCTCATCGGGAGGAATGAAAAACGGGCGGGAGAAGCACGTACGGCAAAGGAACCGGACGTTGGAGCTTGGACGACCCGGACGTCAGCGCGAGGGCTGGACGTTCACGTCGCCGCGTACCTGAGGAGTCAGGGAATCGCCGACCTGGTTGATCAGTTCGGACATCATGTAGCTGACCTCGCCGATGTCCGCGTCCCTGGTGGTCGTCACCAGCAGGGACGCGCCGCTCGATACGGCCATCGAGAACATGTAGCCGCCCTCCATGGCGGTCAGGCTGTGCTCGACGGGGTCGGTGTCGGTCAACTGGGCAGCTGCGGAGAGCAGGTTGACGATTCCCGATGCGATGGCGGCCAACCGGTCGGCGTCGTCGCGCTCCACCCCGGTGTAGGCCAGCGCCAGTCCGTCCACGGACACGGCTATCGCCTGTGTGACCTCCGGAATACGTCCGGCGAAGCCGCTCAGGATCCAGCTGAGGTCGGTGGGTGAGGTCGTCATTTTTTGCTCCGTTGGGTGTCGTCGTCAGTGGCGGAGCGCCCGCGGTTGCTCGTGCTCCTGTTGATCCCCTGTGCGTAGGCCGCGAGGACGTCAGAGACTTGTCGGGAGTCCCGGCGGCGGGGTGGTTTGGGCGCCGCACCGGATCGCTGGTCGGCGCCGTCGCGCTTGCCCAGCTTGGGCCACTGCTGAGGCGTGTTGCGCTGCCGCAGCGGAAGTCCAGAGGAACTGACTCCGGCGATCCGGGGAACCGGCTCAGCGTGGACGGGGTGCTGGGCAGGCTTGTTGGCGCGCTCGCGCTCGTCGCCCCGGGGATTGCCCTTGGCGTCGCTCCGCGAACTCCCCGTACCCCGCGGGTCGGTCGACCCGTTGGATCCCTGGGATCCGTTGGCCCCGGCGGCCACGGCACCGGCCGGGCTGTAGTCGCCCGCGCCGGCGGTCTTCCTGCGGCCGACGTTTCCGGGCGCGGTGATCGGGCGCGGTGCCTCGTACTGCACACCGGGACGCTCCCCGGGCCCGCCCTGCACGGGCGGCGCCGTCTCCTTCGGAGCCGGTGCCAGCACATTGGCCGGGAGAGTGACCTCGGCGATCGTGCCGGGTCCCGAGGAGTCGCGCAGTTCGACGACGATGCCGTGCCGGGCGGCGAGCCGTGCCACCACGTGCAGACCCATGGAACGCACGTCGCCGATGCCCGACTTCGGCTCCAGCAGACCCTTGTTGAGAGTGGCGCGCCGCTCGGCGGTGATGCCCACGCCCTCGTCGACTATCTGTACGACCGCCCGGTCCCAGAGCCGCCAGACCGCGACCCCGACCTGCTTGTCCGGGGGCGAGAAGCGCGTCGCGTTGTCGAGGAGCTCGGCCAGGATGTGCGCGACGTCGTGGACCACGCGCGCCGCGATGCCGATGCCGGACTCGATGACACCGAGGGAGACCCGGTCGAAGCGTTCGATCTGCTGCGCGGCGGCCACGATCACCGTCGAGCAGGAGATGTCCGCGGACCGCACCCGGCCGTGGCCGTAACCGCCCAGCACCAGCAGGTTGTTGGTGTTGCGCTCCATGCGGATGGCGAGGTGGTCGAGCGCGAACAGGATCTTCATGCGCTCGGGGTCGGCCTCGTCGCGCTGCACCGCGTCGAGCTCGGACACCATGACGGTGGTCAACTGGGCGCCCCTGCGGGCGACACCGACCAGTGTCTCGGCGAACTGCTCGTGGATGTGGGCCTGTTGGGCGGCCAGTCGGACGGCCTCGTGGTGAACGGCGTTGAACGCCTCACCGACCTCGCCGATCTCGTCCAGACCCGTGGTCTTCACCGGGTTGCCGGACCGTTCGGCGACCTGCTCGGGTGTGGCACCGCTGAGTGCCCCGGGCTGGGACAGGTCGGTCATCACCCGCGGCAGACCCGTGTGGGCCACCTCGTGTGCGGCGTTGCGCAGATCCCGCAGGCGGCGGATCATCACTCGGCCGAGCCGGACGGCGACGACGACGGCGCTGATGAGCGTGAGCAGCACCAGCGTCACCTCGCCCCCGGCCAGCCAGGCGAGCGCGGTGCGCGTCTCGGTGACCGTGTTGAGCACGGAGCTGTCGATACGGCTCTCGACCGACCGCAGCAGATCCAGCCGGTCGGTCGACGCCTTCTGCCACTCCTCCGGCTTGACGGTGAGTTCCTGGTCCGCCGCTGTGCGGCTCACCTCGTCCTCAAGTCGCCGGGCCTCCAGGGCCTTCGGGCCCGAGAGTGTGCGCTCCAGCCAGGTCCGCCACTGCTGCGGGCCCAGGTCGAAGAGCACGCCGGTCGCCTCGGTGTAACCGAGCCGGGTGGCGTCGAAGGTGCGCTTGGACGCCTGGGTGAAGCCACCCGTGGCCTGCGCCCTCATCACCGCGACCTGCTGCTGGCCGATGTGCTCGGAGGCCCGCGACAGCGCGGCGGCGGCACGGATCTGGTCGGCCACGTCGGAGTCCACGCCGTCGGCCTGCGCGATTCCGTCGCGGTAGTCGATGAGGTCGGCGATCACGATCCGGTAGCCGAAGGTCAGCGCGGTGACAGTGCTTCCTCCGGAGCGCACCTGGGCGCGCAGGGAGGGCAATTCCTCGATGAATTGGTCGATACGGTCCAGAGCGCGCTGCGCGTTGCCCGGTACGGACGACAGGCTGTCGCGCTGAGAACGGAATTTGGCGACACTCTTGTCCGTCGCGTTGGAACTTTTGCGGAACGCGTCCGTATCTCCTTGAGTGGAGACCAGTGCGGTCGCGGACGCTCGCTCACGTTGCAGATGGTGGGTCAACTCGCTTACGGACGAGGCGACATCGACCATGGCAGTGAGCCGGTTGGCCTGGAGCGCCTGTTGGGTCGCGGGAGCGAGGGCCAGCACCGCGAAGGTGACGGCCACTACGAGAGGCACGGTGACCAGCAGGACAAGGCGACGATTGATTTTCACTGCGCGGCTCCATCGCCGGAACCGGTGCTGAGTATCGGTGACACGCAGATACCTATTAACGGGTTGGGGGGTGTCGGTGGGGATCGCGAGTAGATCGTGTGCAACGTTACGGAAGGGACTGGCGAGGCCCCCGTGGCGCGGCTTGATCCTATGCTGTAGCACCTCGTTACGGACGCGTTCATCCGCGAAAAATGACGGTGCCCAAGCGGCCACGAACGATCCAACTCGGCCGAAAAACAGGGCAGAAGACGCCCTCGTGCGCGTAAGCGGAATCGTCGAATCGTTTCAACTCCCCACCCCCCGCCGCAGCCCACCGCCCTCTGGTGCCCTTCTGCCGCACGGCCACCGGAATGTCCCGTACCGCGCTTCGGCGTGGCGACTTGACTGGAGTGCGGACTTCCGGAATGAGTTCGCGGAACAAGAAAGATCACGGGGGCTTGAATTGGCCTCCAGGGGGCGGCATTTCGGTCGCCACGGGACAAGTCGCAGCGATCATATGGCGCCAGGATGCCGCGAGTTGGCGGGCTGGACGGGGGATCCGCGGGGTGAAGGGGGCCGTCTCGGGCGTCGCGGAGGGAAGGGGAAGGGGGCCGTCCGGGGCGGTGTTTCCACTGGCCCGTAAGGTCTGTCCGTAATCGGCCATGGCGGGATTACGACCCATGCGCCCGGCTTCCGGAACCGTCCGTTCGCGAGGAGATCGCGTGGAGAAGCGGTGTTGGACCTGAGGCCGGATCTGGCCGAAGTGTGGAGTGACGGAAGTCACGTTACATCCGGCGGAGTTTGAGGAGTCCGCCCAAAGCCTCACCGAGGGTCATACGGTGACAACGCTGGGCGTTCGGACCCCGCGACGGGACGGTGTCGACGCGATGAAGGCGAGAGGGCCGGCCGGTGACGCGCGGCAGGGGAGCCGGCACGAAGCGGAGGAGGGCGGATCGCGAGGGGTGATCTCGCGGGGCGGGCGGCGGACCCCCGCGGCATACGTTCGCTCGACGAAACGCGTCCGCTCGACGGACCACATCCGACCGACGCGGTCGTGGCATCCCGCCGGAGCATCACGCCCTCGGCAGCGGCCCGCGCCGGCCCTCATCGACCGGCTCCAGGCAGTACGGACCACACACTGTCGCCGGACATGAAGAAAGACCCTCCGATCTGGCTTCTCGCCTGATCAGAGGGTCTTCACGGCACCTGAACCACGGTGCCCCCGGCAGGATTCGAACCTGCGCACCCGGCTCCGGAGGCCGATGCTCTATCCCCTGAGCTACGGGGGCGTGTCGCCGTGGACCTTGGCGACAGGTGAAACCCTACCAGCCCTCATGGGGTCGTCGTGAACAGGTATTTGGCGTGGTGAGTGCCGGGACCTGCCCCACGCCGCGCGTCCCCCACCCGAGGGGAGAAGTGGGGAAAACCCGGACGCGGCCCGGGAGCCCGCCCTACTCTCGGATTGTGTCAGGCATGTCAGGCCGAGTACTCGTTGTCGATGACAACAGGGTCATCCGGCAGTTGATCAGGGTCAACCTGGAGCTGGAGGGCTTCGAGGTCGTGACCGCGGCCGATGGTGCCGAGTGTCTGGATGTCGTCCACCAGGTAAGGCCCGATGTGATCACCCTCGACGTCGTCATGCCGCGCCTCGACGGGATCCGCACCGCCGCCCGGCTGCGGGCCGATCCGATGACCTCGCACCTGCCCGTCGCGATCATCAGCGCCTGCACGCGGTACGAGGTGGAGACCGGGATCGCCGCGGGCGTGGACGCCTTCCTCGCCAAGCCGTTCGAGCCGAGCGAGCTCGTGAGGGTCGTCCGCCGGCTGGTGCGCCGGGAGGACCCGCCGTCGTTGGACGGCAGGCATGAAGTCGGGCGTGCGGGGAGCACGCCCCGAAGCGCACGCGGCTGACGTACGCCCCCGCCGCGGAACCGCGCGCCGCCGTCCAGACGGAGACCGTCCTGCGGCTGCTGCGCGCGCAGGGCGCCGACGCCCGCACCGGCGCCGACGCCACGGAGCGGCTGTCGGTACGGCCCGTGCCCGCCGCCCTCGCGGGGGACCTCTTCGCCCGCCTCGGGCCCGACGCCGCCCGCCGGGGCCTGCTGCGGCGCCGTCTTGGAGACCCGGGGCACCCGGGCAGCCGCCCGTATCGCGAAACCGGTTCGCGAAGACGCCCCCCTCCTCCCATACGCTTGTGCCGTGACACCCGCCGACCTCTCCCGAACCGTGCTGCACGCCGTGCGCCGCGCGGTCGACGAGGGTGTACTGGCCGGGCCCGTACCTACGAGCGTCCAGGTCGGGCGCCCCGGGCCCGGCGGCAGCGGCGACTACGCGACCTCCGTGGCGCTACGGCTCGCGGGCCCCGCCCGGCGCAGCCCCCACGACGTCGCGGAGATCCTCCGCACCGAGATCCTGCGCCGCACGCAGGGGCTCTCCCGCGTCGACATCACCGGACCGGGCTTCCTCAACTTCACGCTCGCCCCCGCCGGCCGCACCGCCCTCGTCCGCGCCGTCCTCGACGCCGGAATCCGTTACGGACACGGGGACGCCCTCGCCGGCACCACCGTGGTCCTCGCCCCCGCCGCGGAACTGCGCGCCGCCGTCCAGACGGAGACCGTCCTGCGGCTGCTGCGCGCGCAGGGCGCCGACGCCCGCACCGGCGCCGACGCCACGGAGCGGCTGTCGGTACGGCCCGTGCCCGCCGCCCTCGCGGGGGACCTCTTCGCCCGCCTCGGGCCCGACGCCGCCCGCTGGGGCCTGCTGCGGCCCGCCGCCCACGACCGGCCCGCGACCGGCGACGGACTTCTCGTACAGCACGAGAGCAACCCCCTGTTCACGGTGCGGTACGCCCACGCCCGTACCCGCGCCCTCGTCCGTAACGCCGCGGCCCTCGGCATCCCGGGGGACGGCGCTGGGTCGTGTCCGGAAAGTCCCGTCTGGCCCACGGCGTCTGGCACGCGCGCTCGCGGTGTTGTCGGAGTCGCTCAAGTACGTCCAGTACGAGAGCGATCCTCCGCCGTGCGATCGCACGCACCAGACGCCGTGGGCCCCGCCCCATGGGCGGACGACGCTACTTCCCGGACACGCCCCAGGGCGGAGGCCGTCGAACCGGCGGCCCGCGCCCTTCTCGACAGCATCGGCGACCACCCCGGCGTGCTCGCCGCCGCCGCCCGCCTGCGCGCCCCCGACCGGGTCGCCCGCCATCTCGAACGCACCGCGGAGGCGTTCCTGCACTTCCAGGAGACCTGCCGCCCGCTGCCCGCCGGCGACGAGAAACCCTCGGCCGCCCACCGGTCCCGGCTCGCACTCGCCGAAGCCGCCGGGACGGTGCTGGCCGGTGGCCTCACCCTCCTCGGCGTCGACGCGCCCGCACACCTCTGATGCCGTCCGCCGAGTCGGCCGCATCCGACGTAACCAAGAGAGCAGCAAGACGATGAGCCGTTCCGCCCACCCCGCCGGCCCCCGCTACGGCGACGTGCACACCGAGGGCCACTACTCCCCGCCGCCCGCCGACCTCAACACGCTGGACGACAAGATCTGGTCGCGCACGGTCCGGCGCGACGAGGACGGTGTCGCCACCGTCGCCGGGCTGCCGGTGACCCGCCTCGCCGAGGAGTTCGGCACCCCCGCGTACTTCCTCGACGAGGCCGACTTCCGGGCCCGCTGCCGCGCATGGACCGACGCCTTCGGCAAGGACGCCGACGTCTTCTACGCGGGCAAGGCCTTCCTGTCCCGCGCCGTCGTCCACTGGCTCAAGGAGGAGGGGCTCAACCTCGACGTCTGCTCCGGCGGCGAGCTGGCCACCGCGCTCGACGCGGGTATGCCCCCCGAGCGCATCGCGCTGCACGGCAACAACAAGTCCGTGCACGAGATCGAGCGCGCCGTCGCCGCGGGCGTCGGGCGCATCGTCCTCGACTCGTTCCAGGAGATGGTGCGCGTCGCGCACATCGCCAAGAGCCTGGGCCGGGTCCAGCCCGTGCAGATCCGGGTCACGGTCGGCGTCGAGGCACACACGCACGAGTTCATCGCCACCGCCCACGAGGACCAGAAGTTCGGCATCGCGCTCGCCGACGGCCAGGCGGCCGAGGCCGTCCGCCGGGCGCTGCGGCTCGACGGCATCGAACTCATCGGCATCCACTCGCACATCGGCTCGCAGATCTTCGACATGGCCGGCTTCGAGGTCTCCGCGCGCCGTGTCGTCGGGCTGCTGGCCGAGATCCGCGACGAGCACGGCGTCGAACTCCCCGAGATCGACCTCGGCGGCGGTCTCGGCATCGCGTACACCCCCGACGACGACCCGCGCGAGCCCCACGAGATCGCCAAGTCCCTCACCGCGATCGTCACCCGTGAGTGTGAGTCCGCCGGCCTCCGCACCCCCCGGATCTCGGTCGAGCCCGGCCGCGCGATCGTGGGCCCGACGGCCTTCACGCTCTACGAGGTCGGCACCATCAAGCCGCTGGACGGGCTGCGGACGTACGTGAGCGTCGACGGCGGTATGTCGGACAACATCCGCACCGCGCTGTACGACGCCGAGTACAGCGTCGCGCTCGTCTCCCGCCGCTCCGACGCCGAGCCGATGCTGTCGAGGGTCGTCGGCAAGCACTGCGAGAGCGGTGACATCGTCGTACGCGACGCGTTCCTGCCCGCCGACCTGGCGCCGGGGGACCTGATCGCGGTCCCTGCCACCGGGGCGTACTGCCGCTCCATGGCGAGCAACTACAACCACGCGCTGCGCCCGCCGGTCGTCGCGGTCAGGGACGGCGGGGCGCGGGTGATCGTCCGGCGCGAGACGGAGGAGGATCTCCTGCGGCTCGATGTCGGTTAGCAGAGATTGATGTCTCGTATGACGGACGGAGGGGAGAAACTTCCGTCCGGTGCGTGAGACTGGTCCACATCGCTGTGAGAGGGAATCGAGGTCGCATGATGCGTACGCGTCCGCTGAAGGTGGCGCTGCTGGGCTGTGGGGTCGTCGGCTCAGAGGTGGCGCGCATCATGGCGACGCACGCCGACGATCTGGCCGCGCGGATCGGCGCGCCCCTGGAACTCGCCGGGGTCGCCGTCCGCCGTCCCTCCAAGGTGCGCGAGGGCATAGACCCCGCGCTGATCACCACGGACGCGACGGCGCTGGTCAAACGCGGCGACATCGACGTCGTGGTCGAGGTCATCGGCGGCATCGAGCCCGCCCGCACACTGATCACCACCGCCTTCGAGCACGGCGCTTCCGTCGTCTCGGCCAACAAGGCGCTGCTCGCCGAGGACGGCGCGACGCTCTTCGCGGCGGCCGAGAAACACGGCAGGGACCTCTATTACGAGGCCGCCGTCGCCGGCGCCATCCCGCTGCTGCGGCCCCTGCGGGAATCCCTCGCGGGCGACAAGGTCAACCGCGTACTCGGCATCGTGAACGGCACCACGAACTTCATCCTCGACCGGATGGATTCCTCGGGTGCCGGCTACTCGGAGGCGCTGGACGAGGCGACGGCGCTCGGTTACGCGGAGGCCGACCCGACCGCCGACGTCGAGGGCTTCGACGCCGCGGCGAAGGCCGCGATCCTCGCCGGGATCGCCTTCCACACCCGCGTACGCCTGGACGACGTCCACCGCGAGGGGCTGACCGAGGTCACCTCCGCCGACATCGCCTCCGCGCGGCGCATGGGCTGCACCGTCAAGCTCCTCGCCATCTGTGAGCGCGCCGCCGACGGCAGGTCGGTCACCGCCCGCGTACACCCGGCGATGATCCCGCTGAGCCACCCGCTCGCCTCCGTGCGCGAGGCCTACAACGCGGTCTTCGTGGAGGCCGAGGCGGCCGGCCGGCTGATGTTCTACGGCCCCGGCGCGGGCGGCCCGCCCACCGCCTCCGCCGTGCTCGGCGACCTCGTCGCGGTCTGCCGCAACAAGATCGGCGGATCGACTGGCCCCGGCGAATCCGCGTACACGCGGCTGCCGGTGAGCTCGATGGGCGAGGTCGTGACCCGCTACCACATCAGCCTCGACGTGGCCGACAAACCGGGTGTACTGGCCCAGGTCGCCACCGTCTTCGCCGAGCACGACGTGTCGATCGACACCGTGCGCCAGCAGGGCCGGCTGGACAGTGAAGGACTGGGCGGCGAGGCATCCCTCGTCGTCGTCACCCACCGCGCGCCCGACGCCGCCCTCTCGGGGACCGTCGAGGCGCTGCGCAAGCTCGACACCGTGCGCGGTGTCGCCAGCATCATGCGTGTTGAAGGGGAGTAAGGGACCCATGACGAGCAATGGCACCCACCAGTGGCGCGGCATCATCGAGGAGTACCGGGACCGGCTGCCGGTCACCGGCACGACGGCGGTGGTCACGCTCCGCGAGGGCGGTACGCCGCTGGTCCCCGCCCAGGTCCTCTCCGAAGTCACGGGCTGCGAGGTGCACCTCAAGGTCGAGGGCGCCAACCCGACCGGGTCGTTCAAGGACCGCGGCATGACGCTGGCCATCACGCACGCCAAGGAGGCGGGCGCCCAGGCCGTCATCTGCGCCTCCACCGGCAACACCTCGGCCTCGGCCGCCGCGTACGCGGTACGGGCCGGCATGGTCTGCGCGGTCCTGGTGCCGCAGGGCAAGATCGCGCTGGGCAAGATGGGCCAGGCGCTGGTGCACGGCGCGAAGATCCTCCAGGTCGACGGGAACTTCGACGACTGTCTGACACTGGCGCGCGGGCTGTCCGACAACTACCCGGTGGCGCTGGTCAATTCGGTCAATCCGTCCCGTATCGAGGGCCAGAAGACCGCGGCGTTCGAGATCGTGGACGCACTCGGCGACGCCCCCGACATCCATGTGCTGCCCGTCGGCAACGCGGGCAACATCACGGCGTACTGGAAGGGCTACACGGAGTACGCGGCCGACGGCCCCGCGACCCGTACTCCGCGCATGTGGGGCTTCCAGGCGTCCGGTTCGGCGCCGATCGTGCGCGGCGAGGTCGTGAAGGACCCGCACACCGTGGCCACCGCGATCCGTATCGGCAACCCCGCGTCCTGGCGGCAGGCGCTCGCCGCCAGGGACGAGTCGGGCGGCTTCATTGACGAGGTGACGGACCGACAGATCCTGCGCGCCTACCGGCTGTTGGCCGCGCAGGAGGGCGTTTTCGTCGAGCCCGCGTCGGCCGCGTCCGTCGCGGGTCTGCTCAAGGCGGCGGAGGACGGCAAGGTCGATCCCGGGCAGCGGATCGTCTGCACCGTCACCGGGAACGGGCTCAAGGACCCGGACTGGGCGGTCGCGGGAGCGCCCCAGCCGGTCACGGTGCCGGTGGACGCGGTGACGGCGGCGGAGCGTCTCGGACTCGCGTAGGACCAGGCCCTGTCCGCGAAGATCCGCCGTCCGCCGATCCGCCGGACAACCCTGGTGCGCCCCCGTCGCAGCCCGCACGGGCCTTACGGGGCACGCACAAAGCACACCAAGACCCTGCATAGGCGCACAGGAAGCCACGCGACACGCATCGTGCGCCTCCTGTGCGCCCTATGTCGCGACAGAACCTTCCTTCGATAGGCTGTACCCGACCCGCCCCGCCGCATATGCCGTGGTGTTGTTGCCCTCGTGGCCGTCGGGTGTTTCCGTTTCTCGCCGAAACCCCGTGGTCTCGCAGCCTCGTCTCCCGTTCAGCCTTCCTCGCAGTCACACAAGGAGAGTCGTCTAAGCGATGGCCGGTCCAGCTTTCCGCGCCGCCGCCGTACGGGTGCGCGTCCCCGCCACCAGCGCCAACCTCGGGCCGGGATTCGACGCCTTCGGCCTGTCGTTGGGGCTCTACGACGACGTGGTCGTACGCGTCGCCGACGCCGGCCTGCACGTCGACATCGCCGGCGAGGGCGCCGGGACACTGCCCCGCGACGAGAACCACCTGCTCGTACGGTCCCTGCGCACCGCGTTCGACCTGCTCGGCGGCCAGCCGCGCGGCCTGGAGGTCGTCTGCGCCAACCGCATCCCGCACGGCCGCGGCCTGGGCTCGTCCTCCGCCGCGATCTGCGCCGGGATCGTCGCCGCGCGCGCCGTGACGATAGGCGGCGACGCCAGACTCGACGACACGGCGCTGCTGGAGCTCGCCACCGAGATCGAGGGCCACCCGGACAATGTGGCGGCCTGTCTGCTCGGCGGATTCACCCTCGCCTGGACCGACGGAAGCGCGGCGCGGGCCATCCGGATGGAGGTCGCCGACTCCGTGGTTCCCGTGGTGTTCGTGCCCGACCGGCCCGTCCTGACCGAGACCGCCCGCGGGCTGCTCCCGCGCTCCGTCCCCCATGTGGACGCGAGTTTCAACGCGGGCCGCGCGGCCCTGCTCGTACAGGCCCTGACCAGGCGTTCCGACCTGCTGTTCGCGGCCACCGACGACCGGCTCCACCAGGAATACCGCGCTCCCGCGATGCCGGGGAGCGTGGAGCTCGTGCACCGACTGCGGGCCGACGGCGTCCCCGCGGTCATCTCCGGCGCCGGACCCACGGTCCTGGCGCTGACCGAGGACAGTGCGGCCGACAAAGTCGTACAGCTGGCCGGCGATGGCTGGGCGGCGCACAGGCTCGGCCTCGACGCCACGGGGGCGAGTGTTCTGCCGCTGGGTCCTCAGTGACGGTGGATTGCCGGTGAGTGAGAGGGGGAATGTTTGTTGGAGCCGGTAGTGTTAACCTCAAGTCTGCACCCGAAGTCTTTGTGGCTCGGTGCTTCGCGTCCCCATTCGGGACCACCATTCTTCCGGGAGCCTCCCCAACTGCCTGAGCAGCCTGCCTGAGCAGTTCTGAGCACGCCCCGGAACCGGCACGACACCCCTCGCTATGTCCAGGAGTGGGCCGAGCAGGGGGACCTCGGGCCGGACCCATTGCACGTACGCAAGTCTTCCGCCGTACCCGGCGGGACCATCGCCCCGGCTGCGGCCGGTGATCGACACGATCACAACCCGCGGTCGGACAGCACAACCGGTCGCCGAGCCAGAAGGCCGACGTCCGCTCCAGGGAAGGACCCTTCGTGAGCGACACCACCGATCTGATGGGCGTGACTGCCGACAACAGCGTCGACACGACCGCGCCCGCCGAAGGTGCTGCCACTGGCACCACCTCACGGCGCCGCCGCTCCGGCACCGGCCTCGACGGCATGGTCCTGGCCGAGTTGCAGCAGGTCGCGTCCGGCCTCGGCATCAGGGGCACCGCGCGGATGCGCAAGAGCCAGTTGATCGAGGTCATCAAGGAGGCGCAGGGCGGCGGTTCGTCCGCCCCGAAGAGCGCCGAGACCGCCGGCGGCGACGCCGAGGCGAAGCCCAAGCGGCGCGCCACCTCCAAGGCCCGTACGGGCGACGCGGCCCCGGCCGCCGACGCCCCCGCGGGCAAGGCGGCCGACACGGCCGCCGCCCCGGCCCCGGCCGAGAAGGCCGAGAAGGCCGACGCGCAGATCGACATCCCGGGCCAGCCGGCCAGCGACGACCAGCCCGCGGGCGAGCGCCGTCGGCGCCGGGCCACCGCGCAGGCGGGCAGCCCGGACACCAAGACCGAGAGCCGCGCCGAGTCGGGCACCGACACCGTCGTGGACGAGCGCCCGGACGCCAGGGCCGAGGCCGCCGTCTCCGCCTCCGCCCAGTCCGACGCCGACGGACGCCGCGGCGACCGCCAGGAGCGCGGTCAGCGGGGCGAGCGCGGGGACAGGGACCGCGGGGAGCGCGGTGACCGGCAGAGCCGCCAGCGTGAGCGCCGTGGCAAGGGCGACGACCAGCAGGGCGGTGGCGGCCAGCAGACCGGCGGCCAGCGCCAGCAGCGCCAGGGCCAGGGCGGCGGTCAGAACCAGGGCAACGGGCCGCAGGACGACTTCGACGACGAGGCGGGCGGCCGGCGCGGCCGGCGCGGCCGGTACCGCGACAGGCGCGGGCGCCGTGGCCGCGAGGAGTTCGGTGGCGGCGGCGAGCCGCAGGTCGCCGACGACGACGTGCTGATCCCCGTCGCGGGCATCCTCGACATCCTCGACAACTACGCGTTCATCCGGACCTCCGGCTATCTGCCGGGCCCGAACGACGTGTACGTGTCACTCGCCCAGGTCCGTAAGAACGGCCTGCGCAAGGGCGACCACGTCACCGGCGCGGTGCGCCAGCCCAAGGACGGCGAGCGCCGCGAGAAGTTCAACGCGCTGGTGCGGCTGGACTCGGCGAACGGCATGGCGGCCGAATCGGGCCGCGGGCGGCCGGAGTTCCAGAAGCTCACCCCGCTCTACCCGCAGGACCGCCTCCGGCTGGAGACCGACCCGGGTGTGCTGACGACGCGGATCATCGACCTCGTCGCACCGATCGGCAAGGGCCAGCGCGGTCTGATCGTGGCCCCGCCGAAGACCGGCAAGACCATGATCCTCCAGGCCATCGCCAACGCGATCACGGTCAACAGCCCCGAGTGCCACCTGATGGTCGTCCTCGTCGACGAGCGTCCGGAAGAGGTCACCGACATGCAGCGGTCGGTGAAGGGCGAGGTCATCTCCTCGACCTTCGACCGCCCCGCCGAGGACCACACCACCGTCGCCGAGCTGGCCATCGAGCGCGCCAAGCGCCTCGTGGAGCTGGGTCACGACGTGGTCGTCCTGCTGGACTCCATCACCCGCCTGGGCCGCGCGTACAACCTCGCGGCCCCGGCCTCCGGACGCATCCTGTCCGGTGGTGTCGACTCGACCGCGCTCTACCCGCCGAAGCGCTTCTTCGGCGCGGCGCGCAACATCGAGGACGGCGGCTCGCTGACCATCCTGGCCACCGCGCTCGTCGAGACCGGCTCGCGCATGGACGAGGTGATCTTCGAGGAGTTCAAGGGCACCGGCAACATGGAGCTCAAGCTCGACAGGAAACTCTCGGACAAGCGCATCTTCCCGGCGGTGGACGTCGACGCGTCCTCCACCCGTAAGGAAGAGATCCTGCTCGGCAGCGACGAGCTGGCCGTGGTCTGGAAGCTGCGCCGGGTGCTGCACGCACTCGACCAGCAGCAGGCCATCGAGTTGCTGCTGGACAAAATGAAGAAGACGAAGTCGAACGCGGAGTTCCTGCTTCAGATTCAGAAGACGACTCCGTCGCCCGGAAACGGCAACGACTGACAGGTCGTTTCGGGAAAACCCGTCCCGATTGTTCAACTTCCGCCTGGATCCGCCCCGTTACTCCGGTGACGGGGCGGATTTCTGCCTGTAATATCCGACGAGCCGTTCCATCCCCCCACACGGCGCCAAACCAATTCCCTTGATTAGCGGGAGATTTGCGTGCGTGTGTCGCGTCAGGGCCGACCGGCCCGGAAAATGCGAAGACTGATTGCCGCCGGTGCGGCGACCCTTACCATGCTCGCCGGCGGACTGGTGGCCACCGCCCAGGCCGCGGACGGCAGCGGTGAGAAGTTCCTGCCGCCCAAGGGCGCCGAGGTCGTCAGTTCCAACGAAGCCTCACCCCGCATCATCGGCGGCACGAACACCTCGATCAGCAGCGCCCCCTGGATGGTGCAGGTGCTTTTCGAGTACGACAACGACGGACTCTTCTACTTCACCTGCGGTGGCACGCTCGTCGCGCCCAACAAGGTTCTCACGGCGGCGCACTGCGTCACCGACGAGAACGGCAAAGCGCTCGACATGGTCGGCCACGGCATCATTCTGGCCAACACCGCCAAGCTCGCCGGCGGCCCCAATGACGAAGGCACCGGGGTCACCATCAAGAAGTCCTACTTCGCGGGCTCGTACAACGCGGCCGAGATCGACAACGACTTCGCGCTGCTCACGCTCTCCAAGCCGCTGACGGGCACCCCGGCGCAGCCCGCGTCGTACGGTGACACCGCCCGGTACGCGCCGGGCACCACCGCCACCACCTACGGCTGGGGCATGACCGGCTCGGACCCGGACTTCGACAGTCTGGCCGACACCCTCCAGCGGGTGACGCAGCCGCTGCGCTCGGACGCGGAGTGCACCGAGAACCTCGACACCGCGCTCGGTACGCCGGGCGCCTTCAAGCCCGGCCACATGATCTGCGCGGGCGCCGGCGGCACGGGCGACAACAGCACGGGCAAGGCGACCTGCCCCGGTGACTCGGGCAGTCCGATGATGGTGAACGGCCGGATCATCGGCATCACCTCGTGGGGCGTCGCCACCCAGTCCGAGCTGTGCAACCTGGGCGGCCTGTACGACGTGTACACCAAGGTCTCGACGTATATGCCGGCCATCCAGCCGCGGGTCGACGACACCAACTTCAGCCGTGACCACCGGGCGGACCCGTGGGCCCGCACGACCTCGGACGGCAAGGCGTACACGTTCAGCTCCACCGGGGAGAAGCTGGCCGCCCGCAAGGCGTTCACCGGCACGTTCAGCGCGTACAACCTGGTCGTCCAGACCGACCTGAACAGGGACGGTTACGAGGACCTCGTCGCCCGGGGCAACTCCGGCGACGTGTACTGGCTGCACCGCTCGGCGAGCAGCGCCACCTACGTCAAGACGAAGATCTTCTCCGGCTGGAAGACGTTCCGGGCGATCGTCACCCCCGGCGATGTCAACGGTGACGGCAAGCCCGATCTGGTCGCGGTCGCCTCCACCGGGCAGCTCCGGCTCTACCCGGGCCAGGGCAACGGCAAGTTCAGTGCCTCCACCGCGGTCGGCACCGGCTACCAGGCCTACAACCAGGTACGCGGCCACGGCGACCTGACCAACGACGGCAAGCCCGACCTGCTGGTCCGCCGCGGCGGCACCAACGCGCTCTTCCTGGTCAAGGGCACCGGCAAGTCCACCGCCCCGTTCGAGGCTCCGGTCCAGGTCCGCGCCGACTGGTCCCTCTACAACCTCATCGTCACCCCGGGTGATGTGAACGGTGACGGCAAGGCCGACGTCCTCGTCCGTACGACCGGCGGCACCCTGTCGCTGCTCAAGGGCACGGGCAAGACCACGTCCGAGATCTTCGCCACACCGGTGAGCCTCGGCACTGGCTGGAACAGCTACTACTCCATCGCCTGAAACCCCAGGTGAGGACCTGACCGGTCACTCACCGCAGCCGCTCGACCCTGTGGCCCCCGCTCCGGCGGGGGCCACAGCTTGTTGTGCGACGCTGCCAGCTGCCCGACGAGAGCTGAGGACCGGATGAGTGACCAGAGCAGAGGCGGACGAATACGGGCGACCGGATCGCGCCGCAAGAAGCCCGGCGCGGGCCGCCGCGCCCTGACGCTGGCCGCCTGGGCCGCCGCCGCCCTGGTCCTCGTCGGCGGATCCGCTCTCGGATACGTGTACGTCAAGCTCAACGGCAACATCCAGGGCGTCGACATCAACGCCAGCCTCGGCACCGACCGCCCCGTGGACACCGACAACGGCTCGATGGACATCCTCGTGCTCGGCTCCGACTCGCGCTCCGGCGCCAACTCCTCGTACGGCCAGGACCAGGGCGGAGCCCGCTCGGACACCGCGATGATCGTGCACGTCGACGAGGGCCACCGGACGGCGAGCGTGGTCTCCGTACCGCGCGACACGATCGTCGAACGCCCCGACTGCGAGAACGGCCGGGGCGGCACAGCGGCCGGGGAGCGGCGCGCCATGTTCAACACGGCGTACGAGGTCGGCGGCCCCGCCTGCGCGGTGAAGACCGTCGAGAAGATGTCCGGCATCCGCATGGACCACTACATCGAGGTCGACTTCACCGGCTTCAAGCGGCTCATCGACGAGCTCGGCGGGGTGCGGATCACCACCACCGAGGCCATCGACGACTCCAAGAGCGGGCTGAAGCTCGGACCCGGCACCCACACCCTCGACGGCGAACAGTCCCTCGGCCTCGTCAGGACCCGCAAGAGCGTCGGCGACGGCAGCGACCTGGGCCGCATCCAGCTCCAGCAGGCCTTCATCAAGGCGCTGATCACCCAGGTCAAGGAGATCGGTCTGCTCAGCAGTCCGAAGAAGCTGTACGACATCGGCGACACCGCGACCCGCGCGATCACCCCCGACTCCGAGCTGGACTCGGTCAAGGAGCTCGCGTCGTTCGCCGGCGGCCTCAAGAGCCTCGGATCCGAGGACGTCAACATGATCACGCTCCCCGTCCGGTACGACCCGGCGGACCCGAACCGCGTCGTACCGCTGGAGAAGGCGTCCGAGCAGGTATGGACCGCGCTGCGGGCGGACCGGCCGATACCCGCATCGGCGACGAGGGAATCCGCGGGCGACAAGGGCGACGCGTCCGACGTGGTCACGGGCGGATGACGGTGCGTACGGGCCCGCCGGCGGACGACCGTACCGGCCCGCCGGCGGGCGCCGCCCCGGCGGAATAGATCCGGGACCACCCCGGTTTTGGAGATACGGCCGGTCCTGGCAGACTGGTCCGTCGGCCCCGGTTCACGTACGAGCATCCGCGCGTGCGACCCGGAGCCTCCTCGCCCCGCGAGGGACGTTCCCTAGGAGACACCTTGAAGCGCGACATCCACCCCACGTACGTCGAGACCCAGGTCAGCTGTACCTGCGGTGCGTCGTTCACCACTCGCAGCACGATCGAATCGGGCACCGTCCGTGCCGAGATCTGCTCCGAGTGCCACCCGTTCTACACGGGCAAGCAGAAGATCCTCGACACCGGTGGCCGTGTGGCCCGCTTCGAGGCCCGCTTCGGCAAGGCTGCCGCCGGCTCCGCCAACAAGTAGCGAGCCAACTGCGCCGGTTCTCGGCGCCCCTGCCCTGGGGCGTCGGGACCGGCGCTTTGCCGTCCCGCAGCACCTTCGCGCAGCACTCACGTACGCACCCCAGGAGCCCCCGAATGTTCGAGGCGGTCGAGGAACTGGTCGGCGAGCACGCCGACCTGGAGAAGAAGCTCGCCGACCCGTCGGTCCACACGGACCAGGCGCACGCCCGCAAGCTCAACAAGCGGTACGCCGAACTGACCCCGATCATCGGGACGTACGGCGCCTGGAAGCGGACCGGCGACGACATCGAGACGGCCCGTGAGTTCGCGGCGGACCCCACGGACGCGTCGGCCGGCGAATTCGCCGCCGAGGTCAAGGTGCTGGAGAAGCAGCGCGACGAACTGACCGAGAAACTCCGCCTCCTGCTCGTCCCGCGCGACCCCAGCGACGACAAGGACGTCATCCTGGAGATCAAGGCGGGCGCGGGCGGCGACGAGTCGGCGCTGTTCGCCGGGGACCTCCTGCGGATGTATCTGCGGTACGCCGAGCGCGTGGGCTGGAAGACCGAGATCATCGACGCCACCGAGTCCGAGCTGGGCGGCTACAAGGACGTCCAGGTCGCGGTGAAGACCAAGGGCGGCAACGGGGCCACCGAGCCGGGACAGGGCGTCTGGGCGCGGCTGAAGTACGAGGGCGGGGTGCACCGTGTGCAGCGGGTGCCGTCCACGGAGTCGCAGGGCCGGATCCACACCTCGGCGGCGGGTGTCCTCGTGACGCCGGAGGCGGAGGAGGTCGACGTGGAGATCCACGCCAACGACCTGCGTATCGACGTCTACCGCTCGTCGGGCCCCGGCGGTCAGTCCGTCAACACGACGGACTCCGCCGTCCGGATCACGCATCTGCCCACCGGAGTCGTCGCTTCCTGCCAGAACGAGAAGAGCCAGCTCCAGAACAAGGAGCAGGCCATGCGTATCCTGCGCTCGCGGCTGCTCGCCGCGGCACAGGAGGAGGCGGAGAAGAACGCGGCGGACGTCCGGCGCAGCCAGGTGCGTACCGTCGACCGGTCCGAGAAGATCCGTACGTACAACTTCCCGGAAAACCGGATCTCGGACCACCGGGTCGGCTTCAAGGCGTACAACTTGGACCAAGTGCTCGACGGTGAGCTGGCGGCAGTGATCCAGGCCTGCGTCGACGCCGACTCGGCGGCGAAGCTCGCGGCCGCCTGAGCCGTCCCTCACGCCACGTCACCGCCGATCACGTCACACCGATCACGTCCGTACCGATCACGTCCCCTCCCCGTCTACGTCTCAGGAGGAACCAGCGTGCAGCCACCTTCTGGGGGACCCAGCGACCCTCAGCGGCTCCGCCGCGGAACCGCCCCCCGCAGTCTGCTGCTTGCCGAGGTGGCCCAGGCCACCCAGCGGCTGGCGGACGCGGGCGTGCCGTCCCCGCGGTTCGACGCCGAGGAACTCGCCGCGTTCGTGCACGGCGTCAAGCGCGGAGAGCTGCACAGCGTCGTGGACGAGGAGTTCGACGCCCGCTACTGGGAGACCGTCGCGCGCCGCGAGGCCCGTGAGCCGCTCCAGCACATCACCGGGCGGGTCTTCTTCCGGTATCTGGAACTCCAGGTCGGGCCAGGGGTGTTCGTGCCCCGGCCGGAGACCGAGTCCGTCGTCGGCTGGGCCATAGACGCGGTCCGCGCGATGGACGTCGTCGAGCCGCTGATCGTCGATCTCTGCTCGGGATCCGGCGCGATCGCGCTCGCCATGGCGCAGGAGGTGCCGCGCTCGCGTGTGCACGCCGTGGAGCTGTCCGATGACGCCCTCACCTGGACGCGGAAGAACGCCGAGGGGTCCAGGGTCACCGTGCACCGCGGAGACGCTCTGACGGCCCTCCCGGACTTCGACGGCCAGGTCGATCTGGTCATCTCCAACCCGCCGTACATCCCGCTCACCGAGTGGGAGTACGTCGCGCCCGAGGCACGCGACCACGACCCGGAGATGGCGCTCTTCTCCGGCGAGGACGGCCTCGACACGATCCGGGGGATCGAACGCACCGCCCACCGGCTGCTGCGGCCCGGCGGCCTCGTGGTCGTGGAGCACGCGGACACCCAGGGCGGGCAGGTCCCGTGGATCTTCAACGAGGAGGCCGGCTGGGCGGACGCGGCCGACCACCCGGACCTGAACAACCGCCCCCGCTTCGCGACGGCCCGCAAGGCCCTGCCGTGACCACCGGAACGCATGCGAGTGAGCTGAAGGGGCGCGCGCCTGTCGAAAGGGAGAGCGCGCAGAGGCCCCGAGGTACGAGGGGGCGAGCACGGTCGACTGTCGACAGGTGCACAGAGCGCCCCGGAAGTGAACCGAGCACTCAAAAGACACAGAAAGAGGGCTGTTAGATGGCACGGCGATACGACTGCAACGACGCGACCGACCGTACGACCGGTCTGCGTGAAGCCGCGTCCGCCGTCCGTCGCGGCGAGCTCGTCGTCCTGCCCACCGACACCGTCTACGGGCTCGGCGCCGACGCCTTCAGCGGCGAGGCCGTCGCCGACCTCCTCGACGCCAAGGGCCGCGGCCGCAACATGCCCACGCCCGTGCTCATCGGCTCCCCGAACACCCTGCACGGCCTGGTCACGGACTTCTCCGAGCAGGCGTGGGAGCTCGTCGACGCGTTCTGGCCCGGCGCCCTCACGCTCGTCGCCAAGCACCAGCCCTCGCTCCAGTGGGACCTCGGCGACACCCGTGGCACCGTCGCGATCCGGATGCCGCTGCACCCCGTCGCGATCGAGCTGCTGACCGAGGTCGGCCCGATGGCGGTCTCCAGCGCGAACCTGACCGGACACCCCGCGCCGGAGGACTGTGACGCGGCGCAGGAGATGCTCGCGGACGCCGTGTCGGTCTATCTGGACGGCGGGAGGACCCCCGGCATCGTGCCGTCGTCGATCGTCGACGTGACCGGCAAGGTCCCGCTGCTGCTGCGCGCGGGCGCCGTCGACGCCGAGGACCTCCGCAAGGTCGTACCCGACCTTGAGGTGGCCAATTGACCGCCCCTGAGGGGCGTGGCATAGCGGGACTCCCCGACACCTTCCGCATCCTCCACGTCAGCACCGGCAACGTGTGCCGCTCGCCCATCACCGAGCGGCTGAATCGGCATGCCCTGAGCGACCGCCTCGGCGAGCGCCTCACGGGCGGGCTCATCGTGGAGAGCGCGGGCACCTGGGGACACGAGGGGGCCTCGATGGAGGCCAACGCGGAGGCCGTCCTCGCGGACTTCGGCGCGGACCCGTCCGGCTTCGTCGGGCGTGAGCTGCTGGACGAGCACGTGATCCGCGCGGACCTGGTGCTCACGGCGACACGTGACCACCGGGCGCAGGTCATCTCGATGGGGCACTCGGCGGGGCTGCGGACCTTCACGCTGAAGGAGTTCACGCGTCTCGTACGGGCGATAGACCCGGCGACGCTGCCCGACCCCCTCGACGAGGGCGTGGTCGAGCGGGCCCGTGCGCTGGTGCGTGCCGCCGCGGCTCTGCGCGGGTGGCTCCTGGCCCCGAACGCGGAGGCGGACGAGGTCTACGACCCGTACGGGGCCCCCATCACCTTCTTCCGCTCCATCGGCGACGAGATCCACCAGGCTCTCGATCCGGTGGTGACGGCACTCACGGGCGTGCCGACCCCGCACTGATTCCGCACTGATCCCGTGCCGCTCGCGCACCGTTGAACAGGGGCGACGTACCGTGAGAAATTCGGCGGGCGATATGGTGAGACGAATTTGTGCAACCGACGAGCCGCCGTGTATGTCCTTCCTCATGTGGCTACACGCATTCCAACGGTCCTTCTGTCGCGGGTTAGTGTGTGTGCCTCGGATGGCCGGCGATTCCTGTGGGGCAGCCTGTGCGTGATTATCTGCTGACGCTCTGCGTGACGGCCGCGGTGACTTATCTGCTGACCGGTCCGGTGCGGAAGTTCGCCATCGCGATCGGCGCGATGCCCGCGATCCGCGCGCGCGACGTGCACCGCGAACCGACACCGCGTCTCGGCGGAATCGCCATGTTCTTCGGCCTGTGCGCCGGACTGCTGGTCGCCAGCAACCTGGAGAATCTCAGCGGGGTCTTCGAGCGGTCGAACGAGCCGCGCGCGCTGCTCTCCGGAGCCGCGCTGATCTGGCTGATCGGCGTCCTGGACGACAAGTTCGAGATCGACGCCCTCATCAAGCTCGGCGGCCAGATGATCGCCGCCGGCGTGATGGTGATGCAGGGTCTGACGATCCTGTGGATCCCGGTGCCGGGTGTCGGGACCGTCGCGCTGACGTCCTGGCAGGGCACGCTCCTCACCGTCGCCCTCGTCGTGATCACGATCAACGCGGTCAACTTCGTCGACGGACTCGACGGTCTGGCCTCCGGCATGGTCTGCATCGCGGCGGCGGCGTTCTTCCTGTACGCGTACCGGATCTGGTACGGGTACGGCATCGAGGCCGCGGCCCCCGCCACTCTCTTCGCCGCGATCCTGATGGGCATGGGCATCGGCTTCCTGCCGCACAACATGCATCCGGCCCGGATCTTCATGGGTGACTCGGGTTCGATGCTGATCGGTCTGGTGCTCGCGACGGGCGCCATCTCCGTGACGGGCCAGGTCGATCCGGACGCCCTGAAGATCTACGCGGACGGCTCGACCCGCGAGGCGACCCACGCCGCGCTGCCGGTCTTCATCCCGCTGCTGCTGCCGCTGACGATCATCGCGATCCCGGTCGCCGACCTCGTCCTCGCGATCGTGCGCCGCACCTGGAACGGCCAGTCGCCGTTCGCCGCCGACCGCGGTCATCTCCACCACCGGCTGCTGGAGATCGGGCACTCGCACAGCAGGGCCGTACTGATCATGTACTTCTGGTCGGCGCTGATCGCCTTCGGCGTGGTCCTGTACTCGGTCCACTCCTCGTCCACCATGTCGACGATGTGGATCGTGCTGGCGGTCGTCGCGCTGAGCGCCCTGGGGCTGCTGCTCCTGCTGCTGCCCCGCTTCACCCCGCGCGCACCGCGCTGGGCGGAGGCCGTCGTGCCGCCCCGCTATCGGCGCCGTAAGCCGATCGCCCAGGGGGAGTTGGCGGAGGCCGGGGAAGCCGCGGAGGACGCCGCCGAGGAGTCCGGGCCACGGGAGGGCCGGCCAGCCGCCGGATCACAGGTGCCTCACGATTCCCGGCCCACGGGCGACGTACCGCCGGCCGACGGGGTCCCTGCGGGCGAGCCCGCTCCGGTCCCGGCGGGCGTCAACGGGGCGACAGCGATCGGGCCGCGATCTCGGTTCTCCGACCGGCGCAGGGCGGATTCGGCGTACTGAGAATTACGTCAACGGGCCTCATTACCAGACAAGACGGCGTGTTGCCCGACTCACACGGGCAGATTCGCCCTCATGTGTGACGGTGAGCACACCTTCATGGTAAAGACCTCATCAAATAGTTTGTGATACCGTTCACGAGACCCGGCGCCAGAGCCGAAGGACCGTAGTGCGACGGTCCGTTGGCCCGAGAATCCAACTCTCGGACCGGGCCTACGCTCGTCCATGACGACACCATCTGCCCCACCCAGCAAGCGGAGCTGCCGCCATGCCATCGAACGACGTCCGGACCCTCCTCCAGGCCGCCGTACCCACCGCCGCCGTCGGCGTTGTCGCCACGGTGGTCAGCGGTGTGGTCGCGGGCGGGAAGGGGGCGCTGGGCGCCGGCGTGGCCACGGTGGTGGTGACCGTCTTCATGGGTATCGGTCTCATCGTGCTCCAGCGCACGGCCAGGACGCTGCCTCATCTCTTCCAGGGGATGGGCCTGCTGCTCTATACGACCCAAGTGCTGGCGCTCTTCGTCTTCATGGCCGCCTTCAAGGACACCACCCTGTTCAACCCCAGGGCGTTCGCGCTGACGCTGGTGATCGCGACGCTCGCCTGGATCGCGGCCCAGGCCCGTGCCCATATGAAGGCGAAGATCCTTTACATCGAGCCGGAGAAGACGGGTACGTCGGCGTGAGAGGTAGGGGCGGGATAAGCGCGAGTTCGAGATCCTGCTATCGTCCGGTTCCAACTGCGGCATCGAGGGCGCGGGCTCCCCAGCTGACGCCTGCTCTTACGACGCGAGGCTCGGAGCAGCCCGGTCGCGGTTCCCACATCCGAAACACCAGTCCAGTGCCGAACCGCGGCTTCCCGCCGCGCCGACACAACGAGGTTGCCGTACCTATGCGCCATGTTGAAGGAGCCCGCGGTGAGTGCTGACCCGACGCAGGTGCTCGCCTTCGAGACCGACTGCCACATCTTCGACGGCTGTGGCTTCCCGGCCCCCGGCCTGCATTCGTTCCTGTTCAAGCCGCTGTTCGGCGACGGGGACAGCAACTTGTACTTCAACAAGACGATGCTGCTGGCGCTGCTCGGCTCGATCATCATCGTCGCCTTCTTCTGGGCGGCTTTCCGTAACCCGAAGGTTGTCCCGGGCAAGCTCCAGCTGGTCGCCGAGGCGGGCTACGACTTCATCCGGCGCGGAATCGTCTACGAGACGATGGGCAAGCGGGAGGGCGAGAAGTACGTCCCCCTCGTCGTCTCGATCTTCTTCTTCGTCTGGATGATGAACCTCTGGTCGATCATTCCGGTCGCCCAGTTCCCCGTCACGTCGATCATCGCCTACCCGATCGTCCTCGCACTCATCGTCTATGTGCTCTGGGTCTCGCTGACCTTCAAGCGGCACGGCTTCGTGGGTGCGTTCAAGAACTTCACCGGCTACGACAAGTCGCTCGGCCCGGTGCTTCCGCTGGCCATGGTGATCGAGTTCTTCTCGAACCTGCTGGTCCGCCCGTTCACGCACGCGGTGCGACTCTTCGCGAACATGTTCGCGGGCCACACCCTGCTGCTGCTCTTCACCATCGCGAGCTGGTATCTGCTCAACGGGATCGGGATCGCCTACGCCGGTGTCTCGTTCGTGATGGTGCTCGTGATGACGGCCTTCGAGCTGTTCATCCAGGCCCTTCAGGCGTACGTCTTCGTGCTGCTCACCTGCACCTACATCCAGGGCGCGCTCGCCGAGCACCACTGAGTCCCCGCCCCCAGCCCTCAGTCGTCCGGTGGCCAACCCCCATCGGTCCGTGAAAGAGAAGGAAGAACTGGCATGTCCCAGAACCTTGCCGCCGTCTCCGGTTCGCTCGGCTCCATCGGCTACGGTCTTGCGGCCATCGGTCCCGGCGTCGGCGTCGGCATCATCTTCGGTAACGGCACCCAGGCCCTCGCCCGTCAGCCCGAGGCCGCCGGTCTGATCCGCGCCAACCAGATCCTCGGTTTCGCCTTCTGTGAGGCGCTCGCCCTTATCGGTCTGGTCATGCCGTTCGTCTATGGCGTGTGATCTTCTCGATCCGATCAGCACCACTAGACGAAAGGCACTGATGTGAACCCTCTGTTGGTTCAGCTCGCGGCCGAGGAGGAGCAGAATCCTCTCATTCCGCCGATTCCCGAGCTCGTCATCGGCCTGCTCGCCTTTGTCATCGTCTTCGGCTTCCTTGCCAAGAAGCTCCTCCCGAGCATCAACAAGGTTCTGGACGAGCGCCGTGAGGCCATCGAAGGCGGCATGGAGAAGGCGGAAGCCGCCAAGACCGAGGCGCAGAGCGTCCTGGAGCAGTACAAGGCCCAGCTCGCCGAGGCGCGTCACGAGGCGGCCCGGCTCCGTCAGGAGGCCACCGAGCAGGGTGCCGCCATCATCCAGGAGATGAAGGCGGAGGGGCAGCGGCAGCGCGAGGAGATCGTCGCCGCGGGCCACACCCAGATCGAGGCCGACCGCAAGGCCGCCGCCTCGGCGCTGCGCCGTGACGTCGGCAAGCTCGCCACGGACCTCGCCGGCAAGCTCGTCGGTGAGTCCCTTGAGGACAGCGCCCGGCAGAGCCGCACCATCGACCGCTTCCTCGACGAACTTGAGGACGGCGCGTCGGCGGCGGAGGCGGCCCGATGACTGCGCACGGGGCGAGCCGCGCGGCGCTGGCCGCCGCACGCGAGCGTCTCGACGCGCTGACCGACAGCACGTCGGTCGACGCGTCGAAGCTCGCCGAAGAGCTCACCGCCGTCACCGCGCTGCTCCACCGCGAGGTGTCGCTGCGCCGGGTCCTGACCGACCCCGCGCGGTCCGGTGAGTCCAAGGCGGAACTGGTCGGCGGACTCCTCCGCGGACAGGTCGGCGGCGAGAGCACCGACCTGGTCACCGGCATGGTGCGGGCCCGCTGGTCGCAGCCCCGTGACCTGGTCGACTCGCTGGAGGAGCTGGCGGCCGTCGCCGAGCTCACCGCCGCGCAGCGGGCCGGCGGGCTCGACGAGGTGGAGGACGAGCTGTTCCGGTTCGGCCGGATCATCGAGTCCAGCACCGCGCTGCGGGCCGCGCTGACCGACCAGGCGGCGACGGTACCGGCGAAGACGGGGCTGCTGACCACGCTGCTCGGCGGCCGGGCCAACCCGAGCACCGAGCGTCTGGTCGCGCGCCTCGTCACCCAGCCCCGTGGACGTAGCCTGGAAGCGGGTCTTCAGACACTGTCCCGGCTCGCCGCGGCGCGCCGGGACCGGATGGTGGCGGTCGTCACGACGGCGGTGCCCCTCACCGACGGCCAGAAGCAGCGCCTCGGCGCGGCCCTGGCCAGGCTGTACGGTCACCCGATGCATCTGAACCTCGACGTGGACCCCGAGGTCCTCGGCGGAGTCTCGGTCCGCGTCGGTGAAGAGGTCGTCAACGGCACGGTCGCCGAGCGTCTCGAAGAGGCGGAACGGCGGCTCGCCGGCTGAGGGCCGACGGCCGGTACTCGATACCCGATTACAGATACATACCGAGACCAAGAACTGCGGCCCGGTTGGGCCGTGCAGAAATTGCAGAAGATTTCTGGGGGTAGCCCCCAGACCCCCATAGAACTTCGGGCCCAACAAGGAGAGCAGGGAATCCAGATGGCGGAGCTCACGATCCGGCCGGAGGAGATCCGGGATGCGCTGGAGAACTTTGTCCAGTCGTACAAGCCGGACGCGGCCTCGCGCGAGGAGGTCGGGACGGTCAGCGTTGCCGGTGACGGCATCGCGAAGGTCGAGGGTCTGCCCTCGGCCATGGCGAACGAACTGCTGAAGTTCGAGGACGGGACCCTCGGTCTCGCCCTGAACCTGGAGGAGCGCGAGATCGGCGCGGTCATCCTCGGTGAGTTCAGCGGTATCGAGGAGGGGCAGCCGGTCACCCGTACCGGCGAGGTGCTCTCCGTCGGCGTCGGCGAGGGCTACCTCGGCCGTGTCGTCGACCCGCTCGGTGCCCCGATCGACGGCCTCGGCGAGATCGCGACCGACGGCCGCCGCGCCCTGGAGCTCCAGGCTCCGGGCGTCATGGTCCGTAAGTCGGTGCACGAGCCGATGCAGACCGGCTACAAGGCCGTCGACTCGATGGTGCCGATCGGCCGTGGCCAGCGTCAGCTGATCATCGGCGACCGCCAGACCGGCAAGACCGCCCTGGCCGTCGACACCATCATCAACCAGCGCGACAACTGGCGCTCGGGCGACGTGAACAAGCAGGTCCGCTGCATCTACGTCGCCATCGGCCAGAAGGGCTCCACCATCGCGTCCGTACGCGGTGCCCTGGAGGAGGCCGGCGCCCTGGAGTACACGACGATCGTCGCCGCCCCGGCGTCCGACCCGGCGGGCTTCAAGTACCTGGCCCCGTACACCGGTTCGGCCATCGGCCAGCACTGGATGTACCAGGGCAAGCACGTCCTGATCATCTTCGACGACCTGTCGAAGCAGGCCGACGCCTACCGCGCCGTCTCGCTGCTGCTGCGCCGTCCGCCGGGCCGCGAGGCCTACCCGGGCGACGTCTTCTACCTGCACTCGCGTCTGCTGGAGCGCTGCGCCAAGCTCTCCGACGACATGGGCGCCGGTTCGATGACGGGTCTGCCCATCGTCGAGACCAAGGCGAACGACGTGTCGGCGTTCATCCCGACCAACGTCATCTCCATCACCGACGGCCAGTGCTTCCTGGAGTCCGACCTGTTCAACGCCGGCCAGCGGCCCGCGCTGAACGTCGGTATCTCGGTCTCCCGAGTCGGCGGTTCCGCCCAGCACCGGGCCATGCGCCAGGTGTCGGGACGACTGCGCGTGGACCTCGCCCAGTACCGCGAGCTGGAGGCGTTCGCCGCCTTCGGTTCCGACCTGGACGCCGCGTCGAAGGCGTCGCTCCAGCGTGGTCAGCGCATGGTCGAGCTGCTGAAGCAGCCTCAGTACGCGCCGTACCCCGTCGAGGAGCAGGTCGTCTCCATCTTCGCCGGCACCACCGGAAGGATGGACGACGTCCCGGTCGAGGACATCAGCCGCTTCGAGAGCGAGCTGCTGGAGCACCTGCGCCGCGAGCGCAAGGAGCTGCTGACCAGCATCGCCGAGGGCGGCAAGATGTCGGACGACACGGTCGAGTCCATCGGTGACGCCATCGCCGCCTTCAAGAAGCAGTTCGAGACCTCGGACGGCAAGCTTCTGGGCGACGACGCCCCGGCCGGCGTCAGCGTCTCCAAGTGACGACGGAAGGGACCTGACTCATGGGAGCCCAGCTCCGGGTCTACAAGCGTCGCATCAAATCCGTCACCGCGACCAAGAAGATCACCAAGGCGATGGAGATGATCGCCGCCTCGCGGATCGTCAAGGCGCAGCGCCGGGTGACGGCCTCGACACCGTACGCGACCGAGCTCACCCGCGCGGTCACGGCGGTGGCGACCGGATCCAACACCAACCACCCTCTGACCACGGAGGTCGAGGCGCCGGTACGGGCCGCGGTCCTGCTCATCACAAGCGACCGCGGACTGGCGGGCGGCTACTCCTCCAACGCCATCAAGGCGGCGGAGCGGCTCACCGAGCGGCTCAGGAGCGAGGGCAAGGAGGTCGACACGTACATCGTCGGCCGCAAGGGTGTCGCCTACTACGGCTTCCGTGAGCGCACGATCACGGACTCGTGGACCGGCTTCACCGACAGTCCGACCTACGCGGACGCGAAGGACGTCGCCGGACCGCTGATCGAGGCGGTCCAGCGGGACACGGCGGACGGCGGCGTGGACGAACTCCACATCGTCTTCACCGAGTTCATCTCGATGCTGACGCAGACGCCGGTGGAGAGCCGGCTGCTGCCCCTCTCCCTCGACGACACGGCGGAAGACGTGGACGGTGAGGCGGGGGCGGAGAAGAAGGACGAGATCCTTCCGCTGTTCGACTTCGAGCCGTCGGCGGAGGACGTCCTCGACGCCCTGCTGCCGCGCTACGTCGAGAGCCGTATCTACAACGCGCTGCTCCAGGCCGCCGCCTCCAAGCACGCGGCCACCCGCCGCGCGATGAAGTCGGCGACCGACAACGCCGGGGATCTCATCAAGAGCCTCTCCCGGCTTGCCAACGCGGCCCGCCAGGCCGAAATCACCCAGGAAATCAGCGAGATCGTCGGTGGCTCCAGCGCCCTGGCCGACGCGACCGCGGGGAGTGAAAAGTAATGACGACCACAGTTGAGGCGGCCACCCCGGGAAGCACGGCCACGGGCCGCGTCGCCCGGGTCATCGGCCCGGTCGTCGACGTGGAGTTCCCCGTCGACGCGATGCCGGAGATCTACAACGCACTGCACGTCGAGGTGGCCGACCCGGCCGAGGACGGCAAGCAGAAGACGCTGACGCTCGAAGTCGCCCAGCACCTGGGTGACGGAGTCGTACGCGCCATCTCGATGCAGCCGACCGACGGTCTGATCCGCCAGGCCGTGGTGACGGACACCGGCTCCGGCATCACGGTGCCCGTCGGTGACGTGACCAAGGGCAAGGTGTTCAACACCCTCGGCCAGATCCTGAACGACCCGGACGGCGAGGCTCAGATCACCGAGCGCTGGCCGATCCACCGCAAGGCCCCGGCCTTCGACCAGCTTGAGTCGAAGACCGAGATGTTCGAGACCGGCCTGAAGGTCGTCGACCTGCTGACCCCGTACGTCAAGGGCGGCAAGATCGGTCTCTTCGGTGGAGCGGGCGTCGGCAAGACGGTCCTCATCCAGGAAATGATCATGCGTGTGGCGAAGCTGCACGAAGGTGTTTCCGTGTTCGCCGGTGTCGGTGAGCGCACCCGTGAGGGCAACGACCTCATCGACGAGATGACCGAGTCGGGCGTCCTGGACAAGACCGCGCTGGTCTTCGGCCAGATGGACGAGCCGCCGGGCACCCGTCTGCGGGTCGCCCTGTCCGCCCTGACCATGGCGGAGTACTTCCGCGATGTGCAGAAGCAGGACGTGCTGCTCTTCATCGACAACATCTTCCGCTTCACCCAGGCCGGTTCCGAGGTCTCCACGCTGCTCGGCCGTATGCCGTCCGCGGTGGGTTACCAGCCGACCCTGGCGGACGAGATGGGTGTGCTCCAGGAGCGCATCACCTCGACCCGCGGTCACTCGATCACCTCGATGCAGGCGATCTACGTGCCGGCGGACGACCTGACCGACCCGGCCCCGGCCACGACCTTCGCGCACCTCGACGCGACGACCGTGCTGTCGCGTCCGATCTCGGAGAAGGGCATCTACCCGGCGGTCGACCCGCTGGACTCGACGTCCCGCATCCTGGACCCGCGTTACATCTCGCAGGCGCACTACGACGCGGCCAGCCGCGTCAAGGGAATCCTGCAGAAGAACAAGGACCTCCAGGACATCATCGCGATCCTCGGTATCGACGAGCTGGGCGAGGAGGACAAGCTCGTCGTCCACCGCGCCCGTCGTGTCGAGCGCTTCCTGTCGCAGAACACCCACGCCGCCAAGCAGTTCACCGGCCTGGACGGCTCCGACGTACCGCTCGACGAGTCGATCTCCGCGTTCAACGCGATCTGCGACGGGGACTACGACCACTTCCCCGAGCAGGCGTTCTTCATGTGCGGTGGTATCGACGACCTGAAGGCGAAGGCCAAGGAGCTCGGCATCTCCTGAGTCCCCAGGGACTCGACGGTGGGGGGCGGCCTCGTACCGCCCCCCACCGAACCGCCGATCGTGAACCCCATAGAATCTAGACCGACACCCGGCTGCCAAGCCGGGTGGTGACCCGAGGAGCCACCCTTGGCTGCTGAGCTGCACGTCGAGCTGGTCGCCGCGGACCGCAGTGTCTGGTCCGGCGAGGCCACCCTGGTCGTCGCGCGCACCACCTCCGGCGACATCGGCGTCATGCCCGGTCACCAGCCGCTGCTCGGTGTGCTGGAATCGGGCCCCGTGACCATCCGTACGACCGACGGCGGAACGGTCGTCGCCGCTGTGCACGGCGGTTTCCTGTCGTTCGCCGACAACAAGCTCTCGCTGCTCGCGGAGATCGCCGAGCTGGCGGACGAGATCGACGCCCAGCGTGCCGAGCGCGCGCTGGAGCGTGCGAAGTCCGACGACGACGATGCCGCCGAGCGGCGTGCGGATGTCCGGCTTCGCGCTGTGGCGGTGCGTTGACGCACCGCTTCTGGAATTACCCTCAGCCGCGGCCCGTTCTGGAGTCATCCAGACCGTGTCGCGGCTGAGGCGATGCGGAAGCTGTTTCTGTTCGTTCGTGCGGGTTACTCGATAGGCGAGGAGGTCGGTACAGATGGTCCTCGCGCTGCTTGTCTGCGGACTGGTCGTCGTGCTGGTTGCGGTGGGGCTCTTCGTCTTCGGGCTGCGCCGGCGGCTGATCCAGCGGTCCGGCGGCACCTTCGACTGTTCGCTGCGCTGGAACGTGGCGGAGGAGCCCGATACGACCGGCAAGGGCTGGGTGTACGGCGTGGCCCGCTACAGCGGCGACCGGATCAACTGGTTCCGGGTCTTCTCGTACGCGCCCAGGCCCCGCCGGAGCCTTGAGCGCTCGGCCATCGAGGTGCGCGCCCGGCGCGCCCCCGAGGGCGAGGAGGAGCTGGCGCTGCTCTCCGACTCCGTCGTGCTCGGCTGTGTCCACAAGGGGACGCGCCTGGAGCTGGCGATGAGTGAGGACGCGCTGACCGGCTTCCTCGCCTGGCTGGAGGCGGCACCGCCCGGCCAGCGGGTGAACGTGGCCTGAGCGGGCCTGAGATCGGGTCTGAGGGGGTCGCCTGACCGGGCCTGGGCCGAACGCATGACGAGGGGGACGGTGCACGGGCACCGTCCCCCTCGCGTATGAGTGTCGTGCTACTTCAGACCGTTGCTGATCGCGGTGACCAGTTCGCCGTTGGCGGTGTCACCGGTGAAGTCCCAGAAGAACGCGCCGCCGAGGCCCTGGCCCTTGGCCCAGGTCATCTTGGACGCGATCGTCGCCGGGGTGTCGTAGCTCCACCAGTTGCTGCCGCACTTGGCGTACGAGGTGCCGCCGACGGTGCCGGTGGGCGGGCAGGTGTTCTTGAGGACCTTGTAGTCCTCGATGCCCGCCTCGTACGTGCCGGGCGCGGCGCCCGTCGCCGTACCGCCGGGAGCGGCCTGGGTGACGCCGGTCCAGCCGCGTCCGTAGAAGCCGATGCCGAGGAGCAGCTTCTTGGCCGGGACGCCCTGCGCCTTGTACTTGGCGATCGCGTCGGCGGAGTTGAAGCCGGCCTGCGGGATGCCCGGGTACGAGGTGAGCGGGGAGTGCGGGGCCGTGGGGCCCTGCGCGGCGAAGGCGCCGAAGAAGTCGTACGTCATGACGTTGAGCCAGTTCATGTACTGCGAGGCGCCCGCGTAGTCGGTGGCGTCGATCTTGCCGCCGCTGGAGGCGTCGGCGGTGACGGCCGCGGTGACCAGGTAGTTGGCACCGAACTTGGCGCGCATGGCCTGCACCATGTTCTTCATCGCCGCGGGGCCGCTGGTGTCACAGCTCAGACCACAGGCGTTCGGGTACTCCCAGTCCAGGTCGATGCCGTCGAAGACATCGGCCCAGCGCGGGTCCTCGACCAGGTCGTAGCAGGACTGCGCGAAGGCGGCCGGGTTCTTCACCGCGTCACCGAAGCCGCCGGACCAGGTCCAGCCGCCGAAGGACCAGAGGACCTTGATGTTCGGGTTGGCGGCCTTGAGCTTGCGCAGCTGGTTGAAGTTGCCGCGCAGCGGCTGGTCCCAGGTGTCGGCGACGCCGTCCACGGACTGGTCGGCGGTGTACGCCTTGTCGTACGCGGCGTAGCTGTCACCGATGGTGCACTTGCCGCCCTGGACGTTGCCGAACGAGTAGTTGATGTGCGTGATCTTCGACGCGCTGCCGGACGTCACGATGTTCTTGACGTGGTAGTTGCGGTCGTAGACGCCCCACTCGGTGAAGTAGCCGAGCTTGACCTGGTCGCCGGGGGTGCCCGGGTCCGTGCCGCCGCCGGTGGTCTTCACGGCGACCGAGCCGCTGACCGGTCCGGTCTGGTCGGCCGTGTCACGGGCCTGGACGCTGTAGGAGTAGCTGGTGCCCGCGGTCAGGCCGGTGTTCGTGTACGTCGTACCGGTGACCGTGGCGATCTTCGAACCGTCGCGCAGGACGTCGTAGTTCTTGATGCCCTTGTCGTCGGTGGCGGCGCTCCAGCTGAGCTTGGCCGACGTGTTGGTGATCTCGCTCGCGGTGGGCGTGCCCGGGGCGGTGGGTGCCGAGTCGCCGGGGACGCTGCCGCCGTCGCAGGACGCGCCGTTGAGCTTGCAGTTGGTGGGGGAACCGGCGCCGGAGCCGGTGCCGTTGAAGCCGAAGGTGACGGAGGCGCCCGGGTTGAGGGTGCCGTTCCAGCCGACGTTCTTGGCGGTCCAGTGGTTGGTGCCGCTCTTGGTCACCGTGGCGTCCCAGGCGGAGCCCACGCCGGTGCCGGCGGGGAAGTCCCACTCGACGGTCCAGGAGCTGAGGGTCGTGGTGCCGGTGTTCTTCACCGTCCACGAGCCTTCGAAGCCGGTGCCCCAGTCGGACTTCTTGGTGTACGTGGCGGTCGCCGACGTCGCGGCCTCGGCGGGGGAGGCCAGGCCGACCATGGCGGCGAGGGGGAGGAGCAGTGCGGTCAGCGCCGCGACGGATCTGGATCTGAGTCTGGTTCTTCGGGCGGGTGTGCTGGTGCTCAAGGGGTACTCCTCTGGTGAGTGCAGAGCAGTTCGGGGATGGTCCGGATGGTCCGTTTGACCCGACTCTTGCGACAGCTCGCGCACTAGTCAGTGGCGTGAGAGTAAGGAGGTCTGGACCAATCGTCAATAGGTCCAGACCAAAGGTGACAGGTCGGGTACGCCACCAGGTACGTCCCCGGCCCGGTGTCCGTTCAGATCCCCAACTCTTGTGCCAGCACCGCCGCTTGCACCCGGCTGCGCAGCTCCAGCTTGCCCAGCAGCCTGCTCACATGCGTCTTGACCGTCGCCTCGGCCATGTCGAGCCGTACCGCGATCTCCGCGTTCGACAGCCCGTCACCCAGACTCGACAGCACCTCGCGCTCGCGCCGGGTGAGCGCGTCCAGCACCGAGGGATCCGGCGCGTCCGGCGACCGTACGGCCTTCGGGGCGGCGAACTCCGCGATCAGCCGCCGCGTCACGGCCGGCGCGATCAGCCCCTCGCCGCGCGCCACCGTCCGCACCGCCTCGATCAGGGCCTTCGCCTCGGTGTTCTTCAGCAGGAACCCGGACGCCCCGGCGCGCAGCGCGCCGAAGACGTACTCGTCGAGGTCGAACGTCGTCAGTACGAGGACGTCGGCCAGCTTCTCGCCGACCACCTGCCGGGTCGCCGACACCCCGTCGAGCCGGGGCATCTGCACATCCATCAGCACCAGGTCCGGGCGGAGTTCACGGGCCAGCCGGACGGCCTCCTCGCCGTCCCCCGCCTCGCCGACGACCTCGATCTCCGGCGAGCTGCGCAGGATCAGCACGAGCCCCGCGCGCACCGCCGACTGGTCCTCGGCCACCAGAACCCGGATCGTCATGGAGTGCCGCCCCTCTCCTCGACGGGCAGTTCCGCCCGTACCCGCCATGTCTTCGGCCCGGCCCCGTCGTCCGCCGTGACAGGGCCTGCCCCGAACTCGCCGTCCAGCAGCGCGACTCGCTCCCGCATCCCGACCAGCCCCGCGCCGGAGCCCGGTGCGCGGGGGCCCGGCCGGTCGCCGTACGGGCTGACGACCTCGACACGCAGAGCGAGCCGCGAGCGTTCCAGACAGACCGTCACCTGGCCGCGCGGCGCGTGCTTGAGCGCGTTGGTCAGCGACTCCTGGACGATGCGGTACGCGGCCATCTCCACCGGAGCCGGCAGCGGCGCGTCCTCGCCCCGCCGGTCCTCAAGGACGAACGTGAGCCCACTGGACGCGCCGGTCGTACGCGCCTGCTCCACGAGCGAGTCGAGCGCCCCCAGCGTCGGCGCCGGGGCCGGCTCCCGGTCGTCGCCGCTGTCCCGCAACAGCCCGATCAGCCGCCGCATCTCCGCCAGTCCGGCGACGCTGTTCTCCCGGATCACCGCCAGCGCGTCCTCGGTGGTGCGCGCGTCGCGGAGGGAGAGCGCGGCGGTGGAGTGGATCGCGATGGCCGACAGATGGTTGGCGACCATGTCGTGCAGCTCACGGGCCATCCGCGCGCGCTCGGCCGTCACGGCCTGGGTGCGGTCGATCTCCGCGAGCAGGGCGGTCTGCTGGGCCCGCAGTCGGGCCGCCTCAGCGGCGTCGCGGTGGTTGCGCACCAGCACCCCGGTGAAAGCCGGGCCGACACTGATCGCGGCGGCGACCACCCCGAGCACCAGCGCCTCGGGCGAGCGGAGCCAGCTCAGGGCCGCGACGGTGACGACGACCGAGAGCAGCACCGTGCCCCAGGGGATACGGCGTGCGGCGGAGGGGCTGCCGTACAGCACCGCCGCGTAGACGATGTCCGTGAACATGGCGACCGTCGCCAAACTGCCCTGGGTGAACTGGTCGGCGACCAGCGAGAGGGCGGCGACGAGGAGGGCTGTGCGGGGCGCGCTCCTGCGCACCAGCTCCGTCAGGGAGATGGCGACGAGCGGAACCAGCACCCAGAGGCCGGGCAGCACACGGCCGCCCTGGGTGTGCAGCCCGAGTGCCCACAGCAGGACGCCGCCCAGCAGGCCGGCGGCCGAGATCAGGACATCCTCGCGGTGCGGGCGGGGAAAGACGGTCACCCCACCATCCAACACGGAGCCGTGTACGGGCACCTCCACGTACCGGCCGAGGCGGCGGTACATCGAAGGATGCAGTCATGGTTCGTCACTGCCGACGACGATCGGCGCCCGGACCGGCGGGAGGCTTGGAGTGGGCCCGAACCCGGGCCGGAAGGGGGCTGACGTGATCGTCACGCTGATCATCATCTGTGAGGTCGGATTCTGGGTGCTGCTGGGCCTCGGACTGTCCTTGCGCTACTTCGCCAGGATGCCGCGGGCGTCGGTCGCGGTGCTGCTGTGCGAGCCGCTGCTGGAGGTCCTGCTGCTGGTCGTGACGGCGATCGACCTCAAGAACGGCGCCGAACCCGACTGGAAGCACGGGCTGGCCGCGGTCTACATCGGGTTCTCGGTGGCCCTCGGCCCGGAGCTGATCAAGTGGGCCGACGCGCGCTTCGCCCACCGCTTCGCGGGCGGTCCGCCGCCGGTGAGGCCGCCGAAGTACGGCAGGGCGCGCGCCGTCCACGAGTGGCGGACGGCGGCCCGCTGGGTGGCCGCCTCGGCCATCGCGATCGGTCTGCTCCAGTCCGCGATCTGGTACGTCGGCTCCGACGGGGACATCGGGTCGCTCCAGATGTGGCAGCAGAAGATGGCCTTCGTGATCGGGATCAACCTTGTGATCGCGATCGGCTACACGCTCTTCCCGAAGAAGGACCCGACAGGCCACGCGACGGCGGAGCGGCCCAGCTCCTACAGCGAACGATAGGCGTCAGCGCTCGCCGCCCGGCACCCACAGCACGTCTCCGACCTCCTTGTTCGCCACCCTGGCCAGGATGAACAGGAGGTCGGAGAGCCGGTTGAGATACGTCGCCGTCAGCGGGTTCATGGTCTCCCCGTGCGTCTCGAACGCCCCCCACGTCGAGCGCTCCGCGCGCCGTACGACGGTGCACGCCTGGTGCAGCAGCGCCGCCCCCGCCGTACCCCCGGGCAGGATGAAGCTCCGCAGCTTCTCGACCTCCTCCAGGAAGCGGTCGCAGTCCGACTCCAGCTTGTCGATGTATGTCTGCTCGACCCGCAGCGGCGGATACTCCGGTGCCTCGACGACCGGTGTGGAGAGGTCGGCGCCGACGTCGAAGAGGTCGTTCTGGACCCGGACGAGGACCTTCACGACGTCGTCCCTGAGCTGCCCCAGAGCGATCGCCGTACCGATGACGGCGTTGGCCTCGTTGGCGTCGGCGTAGGCGGCGATCCGCGGATCGGTCTTGGCGGTCCGGCTCATGTCGCCGAGCGCCGTGGTGCCCTTGTCGCCGGTGCGTGTGTAGATACGCGTCAGATTGACCATGCGGCCAGCCTAGGCCGTGCGTCGGCCCCCGGTGGGAGGCACGATGGGTCGTCTGCCACACGGAACGACATCGGGGAAGTGCCGGGAGAAAAGGTGCCCAAGTACGCGGTACGGCAAGGCTGATGGGCGCCCCGGCGCGCCTGCGGATGTGATGTCCGTCATGTGAGACGTGACGCGCATCTCTTCATCACCACAGGGCAGCTCACGACCGATAACCTCCGGGCAGGAACAATGTAAAGCGCGTGTTAAGCCGCGCGTGGGTCCGCAGCGGAAATCAAGGGGTACGTCGTGGCCAGGAAGCTCGCCGTCATCGGTGCCGGACTCATGGGGGCCGGCATCGCGCAGGTCTCGGCCCAGGCCGGCTGGGACGTCGTACTGCGGGATGTGACCGATGGGGCCCTGACCCGTGGCAGGGACGCGATCCGCGCCTCGTACGCCAAATTCGTCACCAAGGGCAAGCTCGAAGAGGCGGACGCGGACGCCGCGCTCGCCCGGATCACCACGACCACCGACCTGGACGCCGCGGCCGACGCCGACATCGTCGTCGAGGCCGTCTTCGAGAAGCTCGACATCAAGCACGAGATCTTCCGGACGCTCGACAAGCTCGTACGTGACGACACCGTCCTCGCCTCCAACACCTCGGCCATCCCGATCACCAAGATCGCCGCGGCGACGACGCGCCCCGAACGGGTCGTGGGCGCGCACTTCTTCTCGCCCGTACCGATGATGAACCTCTGCGAACTGGTACGCGGCTACAAGACCAGCGACGAAACCCTCGCCACCACACGGGAGTTCGCCGAATCGGTCGGCAAGACCTGCATCGTCGTCAACCGTGACGTCGCGGGCTTCGTCACCACCCGTCTGATCACCGCCCTGGTCGTCGAGGCCGCCAAGCTCCAGGAGTCGGGCGTCGCCACGGCCGAGGACATCGACATCGCCTGCAAGCTCGGCTTCGGCCACGCCATGGGGCCGCTCGCCACCGCCGACCTCACGGGCATCGACATCCTGCTGCACGCCGCCGACAACATCTATACGGAGTCGCAGGACGAGAAGTTCGCGGCGCCCGAGCTGATGCGCCGGATGGTGGACGCGGGTGACATCGGGCGCAAGAGCGGGCAGGGCTTCTACAAGCACTGACCGCGTCCGGTGGGCACTGGGCCACATCGACCGCCCGCCCTCACTCCACCGGGTGAATTCGGTATCAGTTCGCTCACGGACGGCAACTTCCTCAGCCGCAGGGCTGTCAGTTGTTGCACAAAGACATCGCACGAACACAGAGAAGACCGACGCGGAGCACATAAGCATTCGGGGAGCGCATATGTACATCAGGGGCGACCACGCCGAGCTGGTCGTCGAGGGCCGCCTCGACGTCCGCAGCGCGGCGGACGCCCGTACGGTCCTGCACACGGCTGTCGACGACGGAGCCGGCGACCTGGTGCTCGATCTGACCGGACTCGATTCCTGGGACGCTACGGGCCTCGGCGTCATCATGGGCGCGCACCGGCGGGCCGGCCGGTGCGGTCGCAGACTCGTCCTGCGCGGTGTGCCCGCCCAGATGCAGCGTCTGCTGGTGGCCACTCGGCTGCACCGCATCCTCGCCATCGAGGGCGGGATCGCAGCAGAATCGCTTCCGCGCGTCTGACCGTTCCGAGCTGTCCGGGCCTCCGGCACCGCCCGCCGGGCCACGCACAATCCTCACGAGACCGTGACGTCTCGGACGAGGTGGCACCCCGGCTGTTCCTGGATACTGTGCGGAGGTTTAGGGTTTCGGCCGTCGGCCGACCCACACGGCGGGCACCGGACCAGAAGTGACAGCGGGGCGTGCGAGGCCGGGAGAGCAACCGCACGCCACGATCTGGGGGGCTTTGACGATGAACCCGACCGACCCGACCCATCAGGCGGACCCAGGTCCCGAGGGTGCCGGTCCCACGGGCACAGGTCCCGGCGGCACCGGGCGCGCCGATGACAGGGCCGCCGAAGCCGTGGACCGGCCGAACCCGTGGGGGACGCACCCGGCGCCCGCGCGCACCGTCGAGCTGATCTCGGGCGACTTCCTGATCACCGTCAACCCGGTCGACGGCAGCGAGATCGAGCCCTGCCCGCCGGGATCGCAACCGCCCACCCCTGTCAGGCTCGACGCCGACGAGCGCGCCGAGCAGCGCCGTGCCGGCCGTCCGCCGATACCGCCCGGCCCCGGCGCGCCTCCGCTCCCGCTGCTGGAGCGTCAGGAGGAGCGCGAGCGACTGGCCGAACTGCTGGGGCGCGGCCACTCCGTACGGCTCACCGGCTCCGCCGGCTCCGGCCGTACCTCACTGATCGAGGCAGTCGCCGCCGAGTGCGAGGACCTCGCGCCGGACGGGGTCGTACGGCTCTCCGGCCACCACCGCACCGTCACCGAGCTGTTGTACGAGCTGTACGCGGCGGTCTACCGGTCCGCGCTCCACCGCCCCGACCGCGCGGGCCTGTTGGAACTGGTGCGCGGCATCGGCGCGGTCGTCGTCGTGGACGACCTCGAATTCGGCGGCGAGCCGCTGGACGAACTCCTCGACGCCGCACCGGAATGCGCCTTCCTCCTCGCCGTCACGCCGGACGTGGACGCCCCCATCTCGCGCTCGCCCCTCGAAGAGGTCCTGCTCGGCGGACTCGGCCGCGCCGCCTCGCTCGATCTGCTGGAGCGCGCCACCGGGCGGTCGTTGACCGACGAGGAGTCGAACTGGGCCGGTGACCTATGGTTCGAGTCCGAGGGACTGCCGCAGCGCTTCGTCCAGGCCGCGGCGCTGCTGCGCGGACGCGACCGGCTGCGCGGCGAATCGGAGGCGTACGAGGCGGACGGGGTCTTCGTCCATGAGCCGGCCGGCTCTCCGCAGGGCCAAGGGCCGGGCCAGGATGGTCTGTTCGATGACAGCGGGCTCACCGCCGACGGGTACGACATCCCGCTGCCGACCCTCGGGGAGGGCGCCGCGCCCGCCGCACTGCTCGCCTCCCGGCTCTCCGAGGCCGCGCGTGAGACCTTGCGCTTCGCCGTCGCGCTCGGCGGCGAGGTCCCGCACCAGGCCCATCTGCCCGCCCTGGTGGGCGACACCCACGCCGACGCCGCCGTCGGCGAACTGATGGTCGCCGGCCTGCTCTCACCCGTCGGCCCGCGCTACCGGCTCGCCGCCGGAGCCCTCGCGCAACTGGAGGCGCAGGGGTACGGCGACGAGGCCACGTCCCGAGCGCATGTCGCCGTCCAGCACTTCACCTGGTGGGCCGGCCATCCGTCGGTCACCGCGCGCCGGGCCTCCGCCGAGGCCGACGCGCTGCTGGCCGCGATGACGCCCCTGGTCTCCAGCGGCGAGGCGGGGCACGCGAGCGCCGCAGTCCTGCTGGCCAGGGGCGCGGCGCCCGCCTTCATGGCGGGACTGCACTGGGGCGCCTGGGAGCGCGCGCTGCGGATCGGCCAGGAGGCGGCGCGGATCGCCGGAGAGGTCGCCGAAGAGGCGTATTTCCACCACGAGTTGGGGATTCTCGCGCTCTGCGTCGGGAGCCTGGACCGGGCCCGCGCCGAACTGGAGACCTCGATCGGCATGCGCGGGGCGGTGGCGGACAAGCAGGGCACGGTGTCCGGCCGCAGGGCGCTGGCCCTGGTCAGCGACCGCGAGAACGGGAACACGGTGATCGTCCCCCGCCACCGGGCGGACGACGAGCTGCCGGTGTCGCCGTCGCGCGGCGTCTCGATGATCGTGCCCGTGTCCCACCCGCGGTCGCCGGACGACCGGATGACGCTGGTGACCCGGCGCGACGACACCCCGCCGACGGGCGGTTCGGGCGCCGCGCCGCGCCGCCGCCGTCCGGTGCTGGGCGGCGCCCGCCGCAACCTGGTCGCCGCGGGCGCGGGCGCGGTGCTCGCCGCCGTACTGGGCACGGTCGTGACACTCGGGGCGTCGGGCAACGACACCTCGCCCACGGACCGGGTCCAGACGGACAACTCGACGGACGACGACGGCACCGCCGGATACGACGACTCGACGCCGACGGACGCGGACACGGAGAAGCCGGCCAAGCCCGCCGGGGTCCCGGCCAGGACGGACTCGGACACCCCGACACCCACCACCAGCGGCGGCTCGCAGTCCCCGGACCCCTCCGGCACCCCGTCGGACGCCCCGTCGAAGCCGGACGACGACCCGGCATCCCCGGACCCGGACCCGTCCGACACGAAGCCCACCCCGACGAAGACGAGTCCGTCGCCGACCCCCACGAGGACCACCTCGCCCCCGCCGTCGTCACCGCCGCCGTCCTCCACGCCGCCGGACCCCTCGGACCCGCCGGAGTCGGCGACGATGAGCAACCCGGCGCAGCCGACGTCGGCTTCCCCGTCGGACTCCCCGGACACCACGGCGTCGATGATCTGACGGCGCCGGCCTCCGTGGATCGATCCACAGAGGCCGGGGCGGTTCGAGGGGCGGTGTCAGTCCTTCGCGGCAGGGGTCGCGACCGTGGCTGCCGGCGCGGGACGGTCGGGGTCCGGTGTGTAGTAACGGCCCCCGGTGGCCTTCGTGAGGGCGATGTGGACGAGTGGCCCGAGGAACATCGCGATGAACGACGCGTAGGCCACCGGGTAGACCTCCACGATGCCGAGGGCGCCGACGAAGACGGCGAGACCGAGGGAGACCAGACCGCACGGGTTCCACTCCCGTACCTCGGTGTCGCGGAACTCGATGTTCTCGGCCCGGCCGAGACCCAGCCAGCGACGGCAGATGAAGTAGTCGGCGAGGATGATCAGCACCCAGGTGTTGGTCAGCACACCGGTGATGGCCAGGAACGTGCCGAGGTGGTTGATGACGTTGGTCGCGTAGAACATGACACCGAAGATCCAGACCGCGAACATCCACCAGGGGCGTCCCGGGCGGAACTTGGCCACCGCGTCGAACCCGCTGGAGAGGGTGATGGAGCCGCCGTAGAGATTCATCACGTTGATGCGGATCTGTGTGATGACGACGAACACGACGCCCGCCAGGCCCATGAGGTGGACGAAGACGAAGCCGGGGTCCTGCGCCTTCTCCTGGCCGAAGGAATCGACCAGGGAGGATCCGAGCATGGCGCCGATGAGGATGATGACGAGCATCGGGACGAGTTCGAGCAGCATGATGGTCGCGGTGCCGCGGTAGCGGATACGGCGCTTGGCGAAACGCCCGTAATCGGTGGCCATCAGCCCCTGGAAGATCATCTGTCCGTTGGCGAAGCTCATCGCGGTCCACAGTGCCGCCCCGCCACCCGTGGCGGTGGAGTGCCACTGACTGACGCCGGCCACGTCGTGCTCCGAGCCGAGGGCGACCAGCGCCCACACGAGGAGGCCGACGAAGATCGGGAAGCCCCAGGTCTGGAGCACCGACATCGCGTACATTCCGCGCCAGACGAAGGCGATCGTGATGAGGCCGATCAGGGCGAAGATCCCGATGCCGACGAAGGAGTCGATCGGGATGTCGAAGTAGTACGCGATCGCGTGCGAGACGATCGTCCCCTCGAACAGGAAGTAGTAGACGAAGTTGACCGCGTAGATGAACGAGGTCAACGCCGCCCCGCGGCTGCCGAAGCCCAGCCCCCGGGAGATCAGGCTCTGCGAGAGGCCCTCACGGCTGGCCATGCGCATGGTCAGTGAGCCTATGAGGATCGCGCCTATGAAGAAGTAGCCGATCGGCAGCAGCATCAGCGGCCAGCCCACCAGGAAGGTCTGCTGGGCGCCGAAGCTGAAGAAGAACATCGCGGTGGCGTTGCCGAGCAGCACGAGGCTGATGGCGGGGATCGGCCAGCGCTTGCTGTCCGGGACGCGCTCGACGGCGAAGCTCTCGATCTGGTCGTCGAGTGATGCTTCCGGGCCGCGGAAGGACTCTCTGATGGACATGAGGGTGGCTCTTTCCAGGAGGGGACTGTCGGTTCTCGTGAGGGGTGGACGGTGAGGGGTCGCAGGCGGTGAGGGCGCCAGAGCGGTCAGAGTGGTGAGGGTGGTCAGAGCGGTGAGGGTGGTCGGGGCGGTCAGGCGGCGGAAGCCGTCCAGCGGCTGTCCAGGGCCAGGCCGGGGTCCGCGCCGAACTCCCGTGCGAGCGAGGCGGCTTCGGCACGGGCCTCGTCCAGGCAGCCGCGGGTGAAGGTGGTCAGGGCCGCCGGATCGTCGGCCAGGGCGGGCAGGGCGTCCGCCCAGCGCGCTTCGAGGACGTCGAAGGAGGCGCGCAGCCTGGCGGCGCGCGCGGTGAAGTCCCGGGCGCCGGGCTCCTTCGCGGCGTCGAGCAGGTGCTGCCACTGCCACCAGACCGATGCCGGGTCGTGGGTGGCCCGCGGGTGGTCGCGGGGGTCCCGGGAGGGACCGGGCAGCGGGAGCGTCAGCGCCCCGGGGAGCGTCTCCACCTCCAGCGGCACCGGCAGATAGACGCCCGTACAAGGGGTGGTGGGACACCACCACAGGGTCAACGGGCCGGGGCCCGCGTGCAGTTCGACGATCAGCGATGCGGCGGTGTTGCCCCAGGTGAAGCCGGACGGGTGCTCGTGCATGCACAGCGTGTGGAAGTCCGGCCGCGCTGCGTCGAAGGAGGGCCCGCCGAGGAACGTGTCCTCCAGGTGGTCGCGCAGCACCCGCTTCGCCGTGCCGATCCCCACGCCGGTCGCGGTGGCCGCGCCTTCGGCGAGCAACTGGCGTGCCCTGCGACGGCGGATGTGCGAGACCTGGAGCGGAGTGCCGGGGTCGGTGAAGGCGTCGGCGACGTCCAGCGGCCGGTCCGCCGGCCACCCGGCGGCGGTGGCCGCGTCCCGCAGTCCACGACTGGTGAGGTCCGCGTCGGTACGAAGGGAGAGTTCGTTGCTGACCGGGGCGACGCCCGTGGTGATCCGGCGGGCCGCCCAGTCACGTCCGAGCGTCTCCAGCACCCATGCCTCGTGGGGGTCGGCGATCACGTACGCGTTGTCGTAGGCGCCGTCGGCGTGCGGGGCGCCGACCGTCGCCGAGCCCCACTGGCCGTACCGCTCCAGCAGCGTGGTGATCACGTCCAGCGCCTCGCGCGCGGTGCCGCCGCGCTCCAGGCCGAGGCGGACGAGTTCCATGCCGAGTACGCCGGGCCGCTGGTGGTCGCCGGCCTTCTCGCGGGCGACGGCATCGGCCCAGGGGCGGGTGAAGACCGCTTCGTTGCCGATGGCGACGCGCCGCTCGTTCACCCCCATCTCGTAGCCCCAGCACCAGTAGGGCGCGGACCCGATGTGGGCGTAGGCCGGCGCGTCGTCGAGGGAGACGTAGGCCAGCCGCAGAGGCTCGCCGGCCGGCCGGGCCGGAGCGTGGCGCAGCGGCTGGGCCTCGCCCGCGGGGCGGTCGCTGTTCTTGCCGAAGAGGACGGTGGGGCGGCGGGTGGCGTCCGGGAGTGCGACGAAGGTGTCGCAGCTCCAGGGGCGGATGGTCACGAGCGGGCTCCGTTCCTGGCAGGGGTGCCGGGGCCCGGATGGGCCGCGAGCAAGGTGTGAACGGCGCGGCCGACGAGGCGGCCGGTCAGCTCCGGGTCGTCGGCGCAGGCGGGGTCGATGCGGTCGAGGGCGACGACATCGGCGAACGGCCCTGATCCGCGCTGATCGGTGGTGAGCAGGTCGCTGCCGACGACCGCGACCGTCCGCACTCCGTACGTGGCGGCGAGCCGGGCGACGGCGACGGGAGCCTTGCCGCGCAGACTCTGCTCGTCGAGGCGGCCCTCCCCGGTGATGACGAGGTCGGCCCCGCGGATCAGTTCGGCGGCGCCCAGCAGGTCCAGGAAGACCTCGGCGCCCGAGCGCGGCAGGCCGCCGAGCAGCAGACCGGCCCAGCCGAGTCCGCCCGCGGCCCCGGAGCCCGGCCGCAGCGAAGCTCCGGAGGCTCCGAAGGCGTGCTCCAGCAGGGGCGCCGCGTGGGCCAGGCCGGCCGAGAGGCGCGCGATCGTCGCGTCGTCGGCGCCCTTCTGCCGGGCGAACATCTCGGCCGACCCGTCCGGCCCGACCATCGGGGTGTCGACATCGCACGCCAGGACCAGCCGCAGCTCGCGCAGAGCCGGATGGAGGCCGTCGGTTCGCACCCGCGCGAGGCCCGCCAGCGCCGTGCCGCCGGGAGCGAGCGGGCTGCCCCCGGCGTCGCACAGACCGACGCCGAGAGCGGCCAGCATTCCCGTACCGCCGTCCGTGGCGGCGGCGCCGCCGAGCGCCAGGGTGATCTCGCGGACCCCGTCGTCCAGCAGGGCGGCGAGGGCCAGGCCGACGCCGTAGGTCGTGGCGGAAGCGGCCCGGACGGGGCCGGGGCGGCGTGCGCCGAGGCCGCAGACGGATGCCACCTCGACGATCGCCCGGTCGCCGAGCCGGGCGACAGGCGCTTCCAGTGTCTGGCCCCACGCGTCGGCGGCGGGGACGGCGACGGCGGTCCAGCCGGCCGACAGCGCGGCCGTCACACTGCCGTCGCCGCCGTCGGCGACGGGCAGGAGCGTGACGGTCGTGTTGCCGTCCCGCTCGGTGACAGCGGCGGCCATGAGCTCGACAAGGCGCTGCGCCGTCACTGTCCCTTTGAACTTGTCCGGGGCCAGGACCACCCGCCGGGCGGCGTCTACCTGCATGTACCTGTTCCTCCTGAAAATTGTTCGTCAAGTTATCTCACCCAACTTGTCTGCTTGTCCAGGGTCGGGTCGCTATCCTTCTCCCAGGGTCTTGCGCCGGGATCAGGCCGGGTCGAGGAGCGGGCGCGCACTGGGCGCGCGAGCCCGGCGTGATCCGAACGAGAGGCCCTACGGTCAGGCACCCCCCCCTCGATGCAAAGGACCCGTCCATGGCGATCCGGCTCGCGACCCAATCCATCGGCGACGCTCTCGTGACGTCGCTTCGCGAGCGGATACTGACCGACGGGATCCGCGTCGGCACCCCGGTGACCGAGGCGTCGGTCACCGCCGAGTACGACGTCGCGCGGCAGACCGCGAAGGCGGCGATCGAGCGGCTGGTCGGTGAGGGCCTGCTGGAACGCACCGCGCACCGCAGCGCGCGTGTCCCCTCGCTGGACGAGGCGCGGGTGCGCGACCTCTACTTCGCCCGCGGTGTGGTGGAGGTGAGGTCCTACCAACTGCTCGCCGAGAAGCGGCTGTTGACGACCGAGGTGAAGAAGGCGCACGAGGCGTTCCGGGCGGCGGCGACCGGCTCCGACGTCGCCCGGTTCGTGCAGACGGATGTGGAGTTCCACCGCGCGCTGATCGACAGCCTGGGGAGCGAGCGGCTGTCCCGGGCGCACGGCCTGATCATCAACGAGATCCGGCTCTGCCTCGCCCAGGTCCAGCACGCGCACCTGCTCGCGCCCGCCGCGATCATGGAGGAGCACGAGAGCATCCTCGCGGCCATCCGCGACGGCGAGGCGGACCGGGCCGGCGAGGTCGGGCGGCAACACCTGGAACACGCCGAGGGGAAACTGCTGTCGTATCTGCGGGGCTGACGGGACATCACGGTGCCGGTGATCTGACGGCGCCGACGGAGGCGCCGGCGTCGGCCCCGGGCTCGCGGCCGCACGTCCGGCGCCGGATGCCGCGCTGGAAGGAGCTCCAGCCGCTCCTTCGGCCCCGGCCCTTCATCCGGGACGCCGTGGACCGCCGCCTGGCTCGCGCCGAGACCGTCGCCGCCCTGCGGAAGATGGCGCGTGGGCGCGTGCCCCGCGCCGTATTCGACTACACCGACGGCGCGGCGGGCGAGGAGCGGTCGCTGCGGCGCAACCGTGAGCTGCTGGAATCCGTCTCCTTCCGGCCCCGGGTGCTGCGCGACGTGTCGGTGGTCGACACCAGCGCCAAGATCCTGGGGGAGGTCAGTGCGCTGCCGATCGGTCTGGCACCCACCGGATTCACCCGGATGATGAATCACGAAGGCGAAGCGGCGGTGGCACGTGCGGCGCGCCGGCACGGTGTGCCCTACGCGTTGTCCACGATGGGCACCACTTCCATCGAGGAGGTCGCCCGTGCGGCTCCCGGCGGGCGGAAGTGGTTCCAGCTCTATCTGTGGCGGGACCGCGAGGCGTCCATCGGGCTGATCGACCGGGCGGCCCGCCACGGCTACGAGGCACTGGTGCTGACCGTGGACACCCCCGTCGCCGGGCCCCGCCTGCGCGATGTCCGAAACGGCTTCACCATCCCTCCGACGCTCACGGCCAGGACGGTGGTCGACGCCGCCCGCAAGCCGCGCTGGTGGTTCGACCTGCTCACCACGGAGCCGCTTCAGTTCGCCTCCCTCTCCTCCTGGAGCGGCACCGTCGCCGATCTCGCCAACTCGATGTTCGACCCGTCCGCGACCCTCGCCGACCTGGAGTGGCTGCGCGAGCGCTGGCAGGGGCGACTCGTGGTCAAGGGGGTGCAGCGGGTCGAGGAAGCCGAGGCGGCGGTCGCCGCCGGGGCGGACGCCGTGGTCGTCAGCAACCACGGCGGGCGTCAGCTCGACCGGGCGGCCACGCCCCTGAGCGTTGTCGGGGACGTCTCCCGGGCGGTGGGGGACCGGGCCGACGTGATCGTCGACGGCGGCATCATGTCCGGGTCGGACGCCGTCGCCGCGCTCTGCCTGGGGGCCGACTTCGTACTGGTCGGACGCGCCTATCTGTACGGCCTCATGGCGGGTGGCGAGCGTGGCGTCGACCGGGTCCTCGACCTCTTCAAGGCCGAGATGACCAACACCATGCAGCTCCTGGGCGTCACCAACCTCCACGAACTCGGTCCCGACCTGCTCGAAGGAGCGGGGGAACCGGGTGCCTGACCCGGGGTGAGGCGACGGCGGCCTCCGCCGCGTGGACGGACGCGGGTCTCAGCCCGCCGCGGCCTCGATCCGCTCCATCAGCCGCTCCATGTGGCGGACCGCCTGCGTCTCGGCTTCCGTCGCCTCGCCCGCACCGAGCGCGTCCAGGATCGCGCGGTGCTCGGCCACGGCCTGCCGCTGCGCCGGCGACCACGCGATCGTGTACGTGCCGACGATCACCCGGGCCTGGATACGGGTGAGGTCCTCGATGAGATAAGGATTACCGCCGATCCCCATGACCGACTGATGGAACTCCAGGTCCAGGGCGCGGGCGGAGCTGAAGTCGCTCTCCTCGACGGCCCGTTCGAACCCGGCGTGGATCTCTTCGAGCCCGGCGAGAGTGTCCGGTTCGACTCGCGGTGCGGCCAGGCGGGCGGAGAGCCCCTCAAGTACGGTGCGGACCTTGAGGAGTTGGAGAAGATCGGCATGGCTGTGCTGTACGAGCGTGACACCGGCGGGCTGCAGATTGACCAGCCCTTCGGCGACCAGCCGTTCAACCGCGCTGCGCACGGGGCTCCGGCTCATACCGAGCCGGTCGGCCAGCGCGACCACGCTCAGCCGCTCCCCGTTCAGCAGGCGCCCGGCCAGGATGCCCTCCCGAAGCTGCGAGTGGGCCAGATCTGTCAATGAGGCGGGGCGGACCACCGGCTCCAACATAGGTACCTCCATCCTGCATCCAGAATACAGGGCCGGATGGCATGACCTGCGTCGATATCGAGCCTCAGTCCCACCCGCCCCGGCCGATTCCGGCCTCTGCCGCCGCCGGAAAGGTTGTCACGGGGTCACCCGAAGGATCAGGTCGTGGTCGGGGCCGGTGCGGCCGTTCGTCAGTACCCACAGCGAGCCGTCCGGGGCCTCCGTCACGAGTCGTAGCCGGCCGTACTGGCCGGTCAGCAACTGTTCGGGGGACGAGCCGTCGGTGGCTATCCGGTAGAGCCGCTCTCCGCGCAGGCAGGCGACCCAGATCCGTCCCTCGTGGTATGTCATCCCGCTCGGTGAGGCGTCGGCGGGTTTCCAGGTCGCGATCGGGTCCGTGAAGCCGGCCTTCCCACCGGTGCCTTCCACCTCGGGCCAGCCGTAGTTTGCGCCGGGTTCGACCCGGTTCAGCTCGTCGAGGTTGTGGTGGCCGAACTCGGAGACGTAGAGCTGACCCTTGTCGTCCCAGGCGAGCCCCTGAGGGTCGCGGAAGCCCCAGCTGTAGACCGGTGAACCCTCGATCGGGTTGCCCGGTGCGGGCTTGCCCGCCGGTGTGATCCGCAGGATCTTGCCGCCCAGGTCGTCGCGGTCCTGGGCCCTGGCACGCTCGTCGGCTTCCCCGGTGGTCACGTAGAGCATGCCGTCGGGGCCGAATCTGATCCGCCCGCCGTTGTGGATCTCACCGCTCGGGATCCCGGTCAGGATCGGCTCGGGTGGAGCCGGCGAATCCAGCCGCAGCCGGCCCACCCGGCTGTCCTGCCCGGTGGTGTAGTAGACGTAGACCCAGCCGTCCCGCTCGTAGGTGGGGGAGACCGCCACCCCCTGCAACCCGGCCTGGACGACCGGCTCGGCGATCTCCTGGATCGTCCGGACCTCGGTGAGCTGCCCGCCCTGGGTGACCTTCCGCAGGCGCCCGCTCTCACGCTCGGTGACCAGCGCCGACCCATCGGGGAGGAACGCCAGGTCGAACGGATAGCGCAGCCCGCTCACCACCTCCTCCACGTCCGCCGGTTTCGCCACCGGGGCGTCGCGGACGGTCGGTCGGGCCCACCAGCCGAAGAAGGAACCGTAGGAGTAAACGCCGACGGCCGCTGCCGCCACCAGCAGACCAGCCAGGCCGAGCACGAGTATCCGTCGCCATCGCATGCGGTGACCTTAGGAATCGCCCCGTCGGGGCATCCACCCCGGAACGGTGACCATCAGCTGAAAGGTTGCGGCCCAACCGACGGCGATTTCCCCGTCGGGCCACCCGGACACCACGGAGGCCCCGGACGCCAACAGCCCTCAGAACAGCCGGAGTTTGTCGTCCTCGATGCCCCGCAGCGCGTCGTAGTCCAGCACCACGCATCCGATCCCGCGGTCCGTCGCCAGGACGCGGGCCTGGGGTTTGATCTCCTGGGCCGCGAACAGGCCGCGGACCGGGGAGAGATGGGGGTCGCGGTTCAACAGGTCGAGGTAGCGCGTCAGTTGCTCGACGCCGTCTATGTCGCCGCGCCGTTTGATCTCGATCGCGACCGTCGCGCCGTCCGCGTCGCGGCACAGGATGTCCACCGGGCCGATGGCGGTGGGGTATTCGCGGCGGATCAGGCTGTAGCCGTCGCCGAGTGTCTCGATGCGGTCGGCGAGTAGCTCCTGGAGGTGTGCTTCCACGCCATCCTTGATCAGGCCTGGATCGACGCCGAGTTCGTGTGACGAGTCATGGAGGATCTCCTCCATCGTGATGATCAGTTTCTCGCCCGCCTTGTTCACGACCGTCCATACCCCGACATCGTCGCCGGTGCCCTCTTTGAGGGTGCAGGGCGGCGACATCCAGTTGAGCGGTTTGTACGCCCTGTCGTCCGCGTGGATCGACACGCTCCCGTCGGCTTTGACCAGGATCAGGCGGGGTGCGATGGGCAGATGGGCGGTGAGACGGCCCGCGTAGTCGACGGAGCAGCGGGCGATGACGAGACGCATGGTCCGCAACGCTACTCGACTGTCGCCGTTCATCGCGATTCGCCCCCCAAGCCCCTTTCGTTTGTGGCCGGTTGTGTTCCCATTCGCCTGGTGCGGTCCGGACAGCACGCATAACGTGGATGCAGGAGGTCGCCGGTCGTGCACGCTGCGTCGTCGTCTCCCCCTTCCCTGCCCGTAAGGCCCCGCTTTGGTGGGGTCGCGAGAGGAGAACCCATGTCGCTCGACGTCTCACCGGCACTGTTGGAGCAGGCCGAGCGAGGCGAGGTCGACGAAGCCGAATTCGTCGACTGCGTCCGGACCTCCCTGCCCTTCGCGTGGGAGATGATCAGCTCCTTGGTGGCTCAGCTGAAGGTGGACGGCGGAGAGTTCGCCGACAACCAGACGCCGCCGCCGGACGAGCAGGCACGTGGTCAGCTGCTGCGCGCGCTCGCCAGTGACGCCATCCGCGGTGCGCTTCAGCGCCACTTCGGGGTACGGCTGGCATTCCAGAATTGTCACCGGGTCGCGGTGTTCCCCCTGGACCCCTCGGTGGACGAGAGGCTCGCCCGCTTCACTTCCATCAGGGGTCAGCTGCTCAACCAGTCCCCGGAGCTCAGGGACTGCTGACGGGCTCCGGTCTGTCGGCGGATTCCTGGGCCGACACAGGGATCCGCCGGACGACCGGCGACGATCGGGCGCGCTGCCGCGTCGCCCTCAGCGCAACTGGGGCAGCACCTCGGCGCCCATCCTCCGTACGTTCTCCTCCGTGGCCACCAGGTCCCCGGAGCCCTCGACGAGCAGCGCGAAGCGCGTGATTCCGGTCCGTTCCGCCGTGGCCGCGAGGCGGTCGGCGGCGAGCCGGGGAGACCCCACCGGATGCAGTGCGCACAGCAGTTCCGTGTACGCGACGGGATCGCGCATGGACCTGTGCCTGCCGTCCACCGTCACATGGGCGCCGAGCCCCTGCCGCAGCCAGCCGGGCATGGCCTTCACCAGCGCCTCGGCCGCCTCCGTGGGGCCGTCCGCGATCTGGGCCACCCCCGCGGACACGTGCGCGGCGCCGGTCACCTCGTCGGGAGCGTGGCCGGCGGCGGTGGCGTGTGTCCGCCACAGGGCCACCATCTCGGCCTTCTCCTCGTCCCCGCAGTGCATCCCCAGCAGCATCGGCAGCCCGCGCTCGGCCGCCAGCCGCACGCTCTTCGCGGACGTGCACGCCACGACGACCTCGGGTCCGCCCGCGCCCCCGATCAGCTCGTCCGTCCTTGGTACGACGGGGACTTCACGGAACCGGTAGCGCTCGCCGTCCGCCGACACCCGCGGCTCGCGCAGCCACCGCAGCAGCAGATCGAGCGACTCGGGGAAGTCCCTTTCGTACGCCTGGAGCCCCGACCCGAAGACCTCCAGGTCGACCCAGGGCCCGCCCCGTCCCACGCCGAGCGAGAACCGTCCGCCGGAGAGCAGATGCAGCAGCGCCGCCTGCTCGCCGAGGGTCACCGGATGCGTGTTCGGCAACACGCTGACCGCCGTACCCACCCGTATGCGCCGGGTTCGTCCCAGGAGCAGACCGGCCAGTGTCACGGCCGACGGGCAGGTGCCGTACGGCACGAAGTGGTGCTCGGCCAGCCAGACCGAGTCCAGTCCGGACTCCTCGCCGACCTCCGCCGTGCGCACCGCCCGGTGCAGTGCTTCCCCCTGGCCCTGGCCCGGGAACTGGGCCGCCAGTACAAAAGCTCCAACTCGCATCGCCTTCTGCCTCCTTGCGGCTGACGCGGCTGCCCTCCACTGGCATTAACGTCTGACACGTGCCATGGGCACGGGCGCCACAGAAGTTGTTGCGATTGTCCGCTAACTGCCCCGCTCGGGTGCCCACCGTCTCACGCCGTGCCGCCATGGCCGGGGCTGTGCGGCCCGTACGCTGGAGGGGAACCGTGCTGTCTGCCCCGTGAGGTGTCCCGTGTCCCCGCGCCGCAACCGCCCCCGAGGCGGCGAACCCTCGACCGACCACGCCGGTGAGGCGTCGGACCGGTACGGCGGCTTTCAGCGGACCGAGTCGTGGCAGGGCGAGGAGTGGGCGGTCCGGCAGGTCGCCGGCGCGAGCGCCGCGGGCAAGCGGTACCGGTGCCCCGGGTGCGACCAGGAGATCCCCTCCGGTGTGCCGCACGTGGTGGCGTGGCCGGAGTACGGTGGCGTGGACGACCGGCGCCACTGGCACAAGGCGTGCTGGAACGCGAAGGACCGCCGCACCTCGCGGGTGCAGCGGTCCCGTAACGCGCCGAAGTTCTGAGCCGGGCCGACGGCGGGCACGGCAACGGCCCCGGCGCCGGCGTGCCCAACTGTCCTACACGTCACGGCGGTTGAGCGAGAAGAAGGCGAAGCCCATCACCACGGCCGTGACACCCGTCGCGATGAACACCGGGTCCCAGCCGTTCGGTCCCGACCCGGTCATCGAGACGGCGTAGAGCACCGAGATCTGGCTCGGGATCGAGTACTCGAAGAGGGCCTCCTGCACCTTGGCCAGCGACGACGAGAACATGAACATCGCCATCACCAGCGGCAGCAGCACCACCCCGATCATGAGGGTGATCGCCCCCGCCGAGTGCCGGATCAGCGCGCCGACGGCCAGCGACAGCAGGCCCAGCAGCGCCATGAACAGGCCCACGCCGAAGGTGGCCCGCAGCCACTCCTGGCCGGTGGGAGCGCGGCCGTCGAGCATGGCGACATGGATGGCGCCGACCAGGGTCGCCGTCACCGTCGTGATCGTCAGGACGAGCAGGAAGAAGACGATCGACTTCGCCGCCAGCACCCGGCCCCGGCTGGGGCAGGCGGTCAGGGTGGTGCGGATCATCCCCGTGCCGAATTCGGACGCGATCGTCAGCACGCCGAGGGTGATCACACAGATCGACCCCAGCAGCACACCGAAGAAGCCCAGCGGCAGCGGCGACTCGTCGCCGAGACTGGCCTCCGAGATGGAGACACCCCAGGCCACGAGCACGCCGATGCCCACCATCAGGACGATCATGGTGCCGAGTGTCCACATGGTCGAGCGGACGGAACGGATCTTGGTCCACTCCGATGCCACCGCGTCACCGAGGGTGGCCCGGCGGACCGGGATCGGCGAGACGTACGACCCCAGGGGCTGCCCGCCCTGCCAGATCGGGGCCTGCTGCTCGTACGGGGCTGTCATCGGTCGTCCTCGGTGGTCTTGGTCCGGGTCCCGGTCTGGGTCCCGGTCTCGGTCTTCGCCCCGGTCTCGTCCGACTCGCCGGCCGTGGCCGCCTTCTCGTCGCTCACGTGCTTGACGAGATCGGCGGCGCTCGCCGGCGCGGGCCCGGCGCTCACGGGCGCCGGCGCGGCAGCCGGGGCCTTCGCGGTCGTCGCGGCGGCCACGGGCGCGTCCGTCGGTGCGTCCACAGGTGCCTCTGCGGGCGCCTGCGCGGGCGCGGCGGCCCCGACCGGGGAGTCCGAGGCGTACGGGTTCTCCCCGGGCGGCGGCGGCGCGTACCAGCCCTGCGTCGGCACCTCGGGCACGACCGGAGGCTCGTACAGCCGCACCCCGTAGCCCGGCTGCGGCGGCGGCGCGAAACCGGCGAGCTGGTCGGCCGTCGACCGGTAGTCCACGGCGTTCTGCGTCAGCCGCATGTACGCCTCCTCCAGCGAGGCCTGGTGCGGGGAGAGTTCCCAGAGTCGTACGTCCGACTCGTGCGCCAGATCGCTGATGCGGGGGAGCGGCAGCCCGGTGACCCGCAGCGCGCCGTCCCGCTCGGACAGCACCTGGCCGCCCGCCTCACCGAGCGCGGCGACGAGCTTCTCGCGGCCCTCGGGATCGCCCTCCGCGGGGCGGACCCGGGCGAAGTCCGCCGAGTTGTGCGAGATGAAGTCCTTCACGCTCATGTCGGCGAGGAGCTGTCCGCGCCCGATCACGATCAGATGCTCGGCGGTCAGGGCCATCTCGCTCATCAGGTGCGAGGAGACGAAGACCGTACGGCCCTCGGACGCGAGCTGCTTCATCAGATTGCGGACCCAGAGGATGCCCTCGGGGTCGAGGCCGTTCACCGGCTCGTCGAAGAGCAGCACCTGCGGGTCGCCGAGCAGCGCGGCGGCGATGCCGAGCCGCTGGCCCATACCGAGCGAGAAGCCGTTGGAGCGGCGCCGTGCCACCTCCTGGAGACCGACCACGCCCAGGACCTCGTCGACCCGGGCCGCCGGGATGCCGGAGAGCTGCGCGAGCGAGAGCAGATGGTTGCGCGCGCTGCGCCCGCCGTGCACCGCCTTGGCGTCCAGCAGTGCGCCGACCTGACGGGGCGCGTTGGGAAGCTCCCGGAAGGGATGGCCCCCGACCGTCACCCGGCCCGCGGTCGGCTGGTCGAGACCGAGGATCATCCGCATCGTCGTGGACTTGCCGGAGCCGTTGGGGCCCAGGAACCCGGTGACGGCACCGGGCCTGACCTGGAAGGAAAGGTTGTACACGGCCGTCTTGGCGCCGTAGCGCTTCGTCAGGCCGACTGCCTCGATCATTCTCCAGCCCCGTCGAAAGTTCTGTCTGGTGGTCGGGGCAGTGGCCGTTTCGGACCGAAAGCCCCCGTAAGAGTTAGGAGGATATCCGGGCCCTGACGGTTCCGGCCAAGCCGTTGGGATCGGGGCCTGTCGGCCGGGACACGTCCTACGCGTCGCGCTTCTTCAGGACGAGGTAGCCGCCGATCAGCGCCGCGATGACCCACAGCGCCATGATTCCCATGCCCTGCCAGGGGCTGTACGGGGCCTTGTCCGAGTTCAGCGCGTCGGGGACCACCTGCATGATCTTGGCGCCGGCCTGGTCGGGGAAGTACCGGGCGACGTTCTTCGCCTTCGGTACGGAGGCGAGGATCTGCGAGACGAGGAAGAAGAACGGCATCAGGATGCCGAGCGACAGCATCGAGCTGCGCAGCATCGTCGCGACGCCCATCGAGAAGAGCGCGATCAGCCCCATGTAGAGACCGCTGCCGATGACCGCGCGCAGCACGTTCGGCTCGCCGATGGTCGTCCCGTGGTCGCCGAGCGCCGCCTGGCCGAGGAAGAACGAGACGAACCCCGTGATGAGCCCGACGATGAGGGCCAGCATCCCGGCGACGAAGATCTTGCTGAAGATGAAGGTGCCCCGCTGCGGTACGGCGGCGAGCGAGGTGCGGATCATGCCCGAGCTGTACTCCGAGCCGACGACCAGGACGCCGAAGACGACCATCGCCAGCTGGCCCAGGATCATCCCGGAGAAGCTCACGAAAGTCGGGTCGAAGGTGATGCGCTCGGCCTCCGACAGATCGTCGAACGTGGTGCTGAACAGCAGGGACAGGGCGAACCCCATGGCCACGGTCACGAGGAACGCGACGGCGAGGGTCCAGATCGTGGACGAGACCGTACGGATCTTGGTCCACTCGGACTGGAGGACCGCTGGTACCGATGCCATGGGTCAGGCTCCCTTGCCCTGGTTGCCGTGCTGTCCCCACTGGGGACCGGGGCCCGCCGGGGGTGCGCCGCCCGCATCGGAATGCGCGTGGTACTCGACCGACTCCGCCGTCATCTGCATGAACGCGTCCTCCAGCGAGGCGCGTTGGGAGCTCAGCTCGTGCAGGACGACCTGCTGCCGCGCCGCCAGCTCACCGATCTGCTCGGAGCTGGAGCCGTCGATCTCCAGCGTGCCGTCCTCGGCCTCGACGACGGTGAAGCCGCCCTCGGACAGCGCGTCGAGCAACTGCTCCCGCTGCGGGGTGCGGACCCGGACGAAACTGCGCGAGTTCTCGTGGATGAAGTCGGCCATCGAGGTGTTCGCCAGGAGCTTTCCCTGGCCGATCACGATCAGGTGCTCGGCGGTCAGCGACATTTCACTCATGAGATGGCTGGAGACGAAGATCGTGCGGCCTTGGCCCGCGAGGGTTTTCATCAGATTGCGAATCCAGTGAATGCCCTCCGGGTCCAGACCATTCACCGGCTCGTCGAACATCAGGATCTCGGGATCACCGAGCAGCGCCGCGGCGATACCCAGCCGTTGGCCCATACCAAGAGAGAAGCCTTTCGACTTCTGCTTGGCCACGGCCGTCAGACCGACGGTGTCCAGAACCTCGTTGACCCGGCGCACCGGAATGCGGTTGCTCTGGGCGAGACACAGGAGGTTGTTGTACGCGCTGCGCCCGCCGTGCATGGCCTTCGCGTCGAGGAGGGCGCCGATGTACTTCACCGGCTCTTCGAGGTCGCGGTAGTGCTTCCCGTCGATCCGGACCGAACCGCCGGTCGGGATGTCCAGGTCGAGCATCATCCGCATGGTGGTCGACTTACCGGCTCCGTTGGGTCCCAGAAAACCCGTCACCACTCCGGGCCTGACCTGGAAGGAGAGGTGGTCGACCGCGATCTTCTTCCCGAAACGTTTGGTGAGCCCTTCGACCTCGATCATGCCGACAACCTAAGGGCGCGCAAAGCCCCCCGCCACTCCACTGGCGGGGGGCTTGCACGATCGTTACTTACGGAACGAAGCCGTCTACCAGCCGTACGGCTAGCGCGACTGCTGCGCCGGGACACCACGCGAGATGGGCTCGTCCTCGGCCGGCGTACCCGCCGCGGCGACGGCCGCACCGGTCAGCGTGGCCAGCATCTCGCGGACGTTGGTCAGCTGGGCGTTGATCGAGTCGCGGCGGTTGGTGAGCGCCGCCAGCTCGCGCTCCGATTCGCTGCGGATCCGGTCGGCCTTGGCGTTCGCGTCGGCCACGATGTCCTCGGCCTGGCGCTGCGCGGTCTCCACCGTCTGACGGGCGCGGCGCTCCGCGTCCGTACGGAGCTTCTCGGCCTCAAGACGCAGCTGCTCGGCGCGGTGCTCGATCTCCGCCAGGCGCTTCTCGGCCTTCGCCTGACGCGACGCCAGGTCACGCTCGGACTGCTCACGCCGCTTGGCGAGGTTCGTCTCGAAGTCCGCGGCGGCCTGGGCGGCCTTGGCGCGGGTCTCCTCGAAGAGCGCGTCGGCCTCCTCGCGCTTCTGCTGCGCGTCCTTCTGCGCCTCGGAGCGCAGGGTCTGGGCCTCGCCCTTCGCCTTCTCGACGATACGGACGCCCTCGTCCTCGGCCTTCGCCTTGCGGTCGACGGAGAACGCCTCGGCGTCGTTCCGCACCTGCTGGGCCGCCGACTCGGCGAGCTCGCGGTGCTGTTCGGCCGCGCGACGGGCCTCTTCGCGCAGGTCCTTCGCCTCCTCCTCGGCGAGGCGGAGGATCTTCTCAACGCGCGCTCCCAGGCCGGCGTACGACGGCTCCGCGTCGGTGACCTGGGCCTGAGCGTTCTGCGTTTCGAGGTGGAGCTCCTCGATGCGCTTTTCCAGTGCGGTGATCCGTGCGAGAGCACTGTCACGGTCGGCGACGAGCTTGGTAATGCGGTCATCCACCTGACCGCGGTCGTAACCACGCCGCACGAGCTCGAAGCCGAATGGGGAGGAAGTGTCGCTCATGAGGTTCCTGTCGAATGAGACCGGTGAGGTGATAGGGGGAATCCTAGGGGCCAAAGCGGCGTGTCATCGTGCGGATGCGGGTTTGATCTGGAGAATGTCCAGCCTTTTGAGTGGCACGGGCCTGTCGTGTGGAACTTGCCGGGCTCGCGTGCCCTGGCGCCGCGACTCGCCGCGTTGTCGTCGGTCGGCATGGCTCCGCCATGACTCCCTCCTCCGCCTTGCGATCCACGACACCAGACCCCGCTCACTGATCCGGCCTGCTCCACACGACAGGCCCTAACTGTCGGACGACTTGCCACCCGAACGAGTCACACCCGCCGCCGCGCCCGCCTTGACGCTACCCCCGCCGGCGCCGCCACCGGACCCCGTCTTGCCGCCCGCGCCCGGAGTCTCGAAGGATTCCAACGCTTCCAGCACATCCTGCACACGGGAGATCTCCGCCTGGATGTCCTCGCGCCTGCGTACCAGCACGTCGAGTTCACGTCTGCCCTCGTCGACCATCCGGCCGGCCTCCGCCTCGGCGTCGGCGCGGAACTTCTCGCCCTCGCGGGTCAGTTCGGCCTTCTTCTGCTCCGCTTCCTTCAGCAGCGCCTCGGCCCGCTTCACCGCCGCGATCCGGACCTTGCTCGCCTCCGAACCGGCCTCCGCCACCAGGGCCTTGGCCTTCCGCTCGGCCTCCTGCTGCTGTTCGGTGGCCGCCTTGACGAGTTTGTCGACGCGTTCGCCGGCGTTCTTCATCTGCTCGGCCGTCTCCCGGCGTGCCCGCTCGTGGAGTTGGTCGATCTCGCCCTCGATCCGCGCCCGCAACTCCTCGGTGCGCTCACGGATGGCGGTGGCGTCCCGGCGCGCCCCGACGAGCAGTTCGTCGGCGTCCGTACGGGCCTTCTCCACCAGGGAGTTGCCCTCGACCGTCGCGTCCGCCTTGAGCCGCGCCGCCTCGGTGCGCGCGGCGCCCACCATCGTGTCGGCCTGGGCCTCGGCCTCGGTGGCGGCGCGGAGCGCCTCCTCCTGGGCCTTGTTGATGAGCTGGTCGGCCTGCTCGGCCGCGTCGCCCCGGCGCTTGGACGCGTTCGCCCGCGCGTCGTCGAGCAGCCGGTCCGACTCCGTGATCGCGTCGCTGACGGTCCGTTCGGCCGTCGCCTCGGCGTCCGACCTGATCCGCTCGGCCTCCGCGCGGAGCCGTTCGGCCGCCCGCTGGGCCGAGTTGACGGTCTCGGCGGCGTCGGCGCGCATCCGCTCCGACTCGCTGGTCGCCTCGCCGATGAGCCGGTCCGCCTGCTCCGCGGCGTCGCCCCGGATGCGGTTGGCGTCGTCGCGCGCCTCCTGGCGGGCCCGGGACGCGTCCTGCTCGGCCGCGGCCAGCGAGTCCGACGCCTCGGTCCGTACCCGCTGTGCGTAATCGGCGCTCTCCGCGCGCAGCCGCTCCGCCTCGGCGACCGCCTCGCCGACGGTGCGCTCGGCGAGCGCCTGGGCGGCGTCCGTCTCCTCCTGGGCGCGGGCACGCAGCCGGGCCGCGTCGTCCGAGGCACGCTCGCGCTCCGCGTACGCGTCGGCGCGGACCCGGTCCGCCTCCTCCTGCGCCTCCGACTTCGTGCGCTGCGCCGCGTGTTCGGCGGCGGAGCGCAGTCCGGCGATCTCCTGCTCGGCCTGGTCGTGCAGCCCGGAGACCGCGTCCCGTACCTGCTGCGCGGTCTGTTCGGCGGCCGACACCATCTCGGTGGCGCGGAAGTCGGCCTCCTCGACCAGCCGCGCTGCCTCGGTCTGCGCCTCGTCGACCCGCTTACGGGCGGAGGCCAGCAGCTCCTCGCTCTGCTCGCGGGCCCGCTCGCGCTCCTGGTCCGCCTCCGTACGGGCGGCGCTCAGCAGGTTCTCGGCCTCGCGGCGGCGGCGTACCGCCTCCTCCTGCGCGGCGTCGAGCGCCTCGGCCGCCTCGGTGCCCACACGCTCGGCCGCGGCGGCGGCCTCGGCGCGCAGCCGGTCCGCGCTGTCCTGGGCCTCGGACTTGATCCGCTCGGCCTCCTGAGTGGCCTCGTCCCGCAGCCGTACGGCGGTCGACTCGCCCTCCGCGCGGGAGCGTCCCGCGTCCTGCGCGGCCTCGTCCCGCAGCCGCTCGGCCTCCTGCTCGGCCTGGGCCTGGAGCGTACGCAGCCGCTCGGCGGACTCCGCCCGCAGCCGCTCCGTCTCCTCGGCGGCCTCGCGCCGGATCCGCTCGCTCTCGGCGCGGGCGTCGGTCAGCGCCGACTCGGCGCCGCTCAGGCGCTGTTCGGCCTCGGTGTGCAGCCGCGTCAGCTCGTCGGCGGCCTCGGACCTACGGGCCTCGACACCGCGCTCGGTCTCCTCGCGCAGTTCGCCGGCGGCCCGCTCGGCGGCGGTCTTCACCGCCTCGGCCTGCTCCTCGCCCTCGGCGCGCAGCCGGTCCGCCTCGGCCCGCGCGCGCTCCAGGGTCTCCTCGGCCTGCTTGCGCAGCGTCGTGGCGCGCTCGATGGCCTCCGTACGGACCCGCTCGCTGTCCGTGGACGCGGTGGCGCGCATCTCGTCGGCGTCGGCGCGCGCCTTGGTCAGCAGCTCCTCGGCGGTGCTGGCCGCCTCCTCGATCTGCTGGACGGCCTCACGGCGCGCCTCGCTGCGGATGCGCTCGCCCTCGGCGACGGCCTCCGAGCGCAGGGTCTCGGCCTCGCCGCGCAGCCGGCGCGCCTCCTCCTGGAGCTCGACCGTCTTGGCGCGGTACTCCTTGGTGTCGTCCTTGGCCGCGCCCTTGAGCTGGTCGGCCTGCTCGGCGGCCTCGCCGCGCAGCCGGTCCGCCTCGGCCTCGGCCTCGCGGCGGATCCGGTCGGCCTCCTCGCTCGCCGCGCGGGTGGTGGCCCTGGCGTCGTCGGACGCCTTGGTGAGGACCTCCTCGGCCGTACGGGCCGCCTTGGCCAGCTGGGCCGCGGAGTCCTCGGAGGCGGCCGTACGGGCCTTCTCGGCGGCCTCGGTGACCATCTTCTCGGCCTCGGCGCGGGCGTCGGCGAGCGCCTGCTCGGCCTCCGCCTTCAGCGCCTCGGACTCCTTCGTCGCCTCGCCGACGAGCCGGGCGATCTCGGACTTGGCGGTACGGGTGCGCTGCTCGTACTGGGTCTCGGCGCCGGCCAGCCGCTTGACCGCGGTCTCCTTGGCCTCGGTGACGAGCTTCTCGGCCTCGGCTCGGGCCTCGCGCAGCCGCTCGTCCGCCTCCTGTATGCGCGCTTCGGCGGACCGGCTCAGCTCGCCTGCCTGCTGGCGCGCCTGGTCGGACTCGGCCGTCGTCGCCGAACGGAGCTGCTCGGCGTGGGTGGTGGCCTCCTGCGCCTGCGTGGACGCGGCGTTGAGCAGCCGCTCGGCGTCCTTGCGGGCCCGCTGAAGAATCGCTTCGGCCTCGGCGCGGGCCGTCTCCGCCTCGGCGCCCAGCCGGCGGCGGGCGTCCTCTGCGACCCGGGTGGCCTCGGCGCGGGCGGCGGCCAGGGATTTCTCGGCCTCGCCGCGTGACTCTTCCAGCAGCCTGCGGGCCTGTGTCTCCGTACGGCCGCGCAGCTGCTCGGCCCAGGCGACGTTCTCGTTGACGTGCGACTCGACGGTCTGGCGGCGCTCGGCCAGCTCCTGGTCGAGGCGCTGGCGGCGCTGTACGGCCTCGGCGTGCAGCTCGGCCTGGAGCCTGGCCTGGTGCTCGGCGTGCTCCTGGAGGATGCGCTGCGTCTGGGCGCGGGCCTCGCGCAGCTCGCGTTCGGCGTCGGTGCGCAGCTGGTCGGCCTGGATCTGCGCGTTACGGAGCATCTGCTCCGCCTGGTAGCCGAGGTCGGCGTTGTCGTAGGAGGGCCGGGACGCCAGGTTGCGGCGCGCCTCGTGCAGTTTCGCGCGCAGTACTTCGACCTGGTAACCGAGGTCCTCGGCGTGCTGGACGGCCTTCTCCCGCGCGGTCTTCAGCCGATCCATCTCGGCTTCGAACCGCGAAAGGTGGTCGTCGTCAGCTCGGTGGCTCTCCTGGCGTTCGTAGCCCCGCACTGCGCGGTCCCATCCGTCCCCTGGTCGCAACTCAGCATTCGGTACCGCCCGACGGGCGAACGGCCCCCCGGGGAATGGTGACAGATCATCGGCCGAGGCGCCGCCCCGACCCGGCCCCGGCCCGGAGCGGCCCACTCTACCGGGCCGGGAATCGTTCGGGTCAGTGCTCTTGGGGCTTAGGGCCTGTCGTTCGGATCTTGCCGGGCTCGCGGTCCGTGGTGCCGCGCCTCGCCGCGTTGTCGTCGGTCGTCATGGCTCCGCCATGCCTCCCTCCTCCGCCTTGCGATCCACGGCACCAGACCCCGCTCCCTCATCCGGCCTGATCCGAACGACAGGCCCTAGCGGCCGAGGTGACCAGTTCGGTCAGGACGCCGTGACAGTCCTTGGGGTGCAGAAACGTGATGCGGGAGCCCATCGATCCGTTGCGCGGCTCCTCGTAGAGAACCCGTACACCCTTCTCCCGGATCGCCTCGGAGTCGCCGTCGACGTCCTCGGTACCGAAGGCGATGTGATGGACGCCCTCGCCGTTCTTGGCCAGCCATTTGCCCACGGCCGAGTCCTCGCGGACCGGTTCGAGCAGCTGGAGGTACGAGGCGCCGCCGTCGGACGTCTCGTTGATCTTGAGCATGGCCTCCCGTACGCCCTGCTCCTCGTTGATCTCGGTGTGGAACACCTCGAAGCCGTAGGTGGCCCGGTAGAACTCGACGGTCGCGTCGAGGTCGTGGCAGGCGATTCCGATGTGGTCGATACGCGTCAGCATGCGCACAGTGCAGCGCCAACCGAGCGGTTACGCAACGTGCGCGCTGTCACACTCACGGCCGGGTGACCCGGGACCTGTGCGCTCAGTACATTTGGTGAACCCTCGTTAACCCTCAATCGTCAGGCAAAGGGGTCGCATCTCATGCCGGATTCGAACACCACCACTTCCGTCATCGTCGCCGGTGCGCGTACGCCCATGGGCAGGCTGCTGGGGTCGCTCAAGTCCTTCTCGGGCGCCGATCTCGGCGCCTTCGCCATCAAGGCCGCGCTGGAGCGGGCCGGCGTCACCGGCGAGCAGGTGCAGTACGTGATCATGGGGCAGGTGCTCCAGGCCGGGGCGGGGCAGATCCCGGCGCGGCAGGCGGCGGTCAAGGCCGGCATCCCGATGAGCGTCCCCGCGCTCACGGTCAACAAGGTCTGTCTCTCCGGCCTCGACGCGATCGCCCTGGCGGACCAGCTGATCCGCGCGGGCGAGTTCGACATCGTGGTCGCGGGCGGGCAGGAGTCCATGACGAACGCGCCGCATCTGCTGCCGAAGTCCCGTGAGGGCTACAAGTACGGCGCGATCGAGATGCTGGACGCGATGGCCCACGACGGTCTGACCGACCCGTTCGAGTCCATCGCCATGGGCGCCTCCACGGAGAAGCACAACACCCGGCTCGCCATCGCCAGGCCCGAGCAGGACGAGGTCGCGGCGGCCTCCCACCAGCGGGCCGCGGCGGCGCAGAAGAACGGCGTCTTCGAGGCCGAGATCACGCCCGTCGAGATCCCGCAGCGCAAGGGCGACCCGGTCGTCTTCGACCGGGACGAGGGCATCCGCCCGGACACGACCGCCGAGTCCCTGGGCAAGCTGCGGCCCGCCTTCTCCAAGGACGGCACGATCACGGCGGGCTCCTCGTCGCAGATCTCCGACGGCGCCGCCGCCGTCGTGGTCATGAGCAAGGCCAAGGCGGTCGAGCTGGGCCTGGAGTGGCTCGCGGAGATCGGTGCGCACGGCAACGTGGCGGGACCGGACAACTCGCTCCAGTCGCAGCCCGCGAACGCGATCAGGCACGCCCTCAAGAAAGAGGGCATCGCCGTCGACGATCTGGACCTCATCGAGATGAACGAGGCCTTCGCCGCGGTCGCCGTCCAGTCCACCAAGGAGCTGGGTGTGTCCCCCGAAAGGGTGAACGTAAACGGTGGAGCCATCGCACTCGGCCACCCGATCGGGATGTCCGGCGCCCGGCTGGTGCTGCACCTGGCGCTCGAACTGAAGCGGCGCGGCGGCGGCGTGGGCGCGGCGGCGCTCTGCGGCGGCGGCGGTCAGGGCGACGCGCTGATCGTGCGGGTGCCGAAGGCGTAGGCGTACGCGTACGCCCGGGTCAGGACGCGGGCGTCCCGGCGAAGGCCGGGCACGGAACCCATCGGCGAGCAGGAACGGAGCGCGGTACGGATGACGGTGGACGTCCCCCAGCTGGTGGCCCAGGCGCGGGAGGGCCGGCCCAGGGCGGTGGCCCGGCTGATCTCACTGGTCGAAGGGGCGTCGCCGCAACTGCGCGAGGTGATGGCGGCGCTGGCCCCGCTCGCGGGCGGGGCGTACGTCGTGGGTCTCACCGGGTCGCCCGGTGTCGGCAAGTCGACATCGACCTCCGCGCTGGTGGCCGCGTACCGGAAGGCGGGTAAACGTGTCGCCGTCCTGGCCGTCGACCCGTCGTCCCCCTTCTCGGGGGGAGCGCTGCTCGGGGACCGGGTCCGGATGTCCGACCACGCGTCGGACCCCGGCGTCTACATCCGCTCGATGGCGACCCGCGGCCATCTCGGCGGGCTCGCCTGGTCGGCGCCGCAGGCGATCCGGGTGCTCGACGCGGCCGGCTGCGACGTGATCCTGGTGGAGACCGTGGGCGTCGGGCAGTCGGAGGTGGAGATCGCCTCCCAGGCCGACACCTCGGTGGTGCTGCTGGCGCCCGGCATGGGCGACGGCATCCAGGCGGCCAAGGCCGGAATCCTGGAGATCGGTGACATCTACGTCGTCAACAAGGCGGACCGGGACGGCGCCGACGCGACCGTCCGCGAGCTGAACCACATGCTCGGCATCGGCGAGGCCCGCGCCCCCGGCGACTGGCGCCCGCCGATCGTCAAGACGGTCGCCGCGCGGAACGAGGGCATCGACGAGGTCGTCGATGCACTGGACAAGCACCGCGCGTGGCTGGAGAAGAACGACGTCCTCACCGAACGGCGGGCCAGGCGCGCGGCCCGCGAGGTGGAGACCATCGCCGTCACCGCGCTCCGCGAGCGCATCGGCGACCTGCGCGGCGACCGCCGGCTGGGCGCGCTGGCGCGGCGGATCGTCGCGGGCGAACTGGACCCGTACGCGGCGGCGGACGAACTGGTGGCGGGGCTGACGGGCGGGTAGCGCACCGGGCGCGCACAGCGCGAAGTGCCGGTGGCAGAGGAGGGGGTTGTCCTCTGCCACCGGCTGCCCAGGCCGCCGCCGGGCCGTACGGCGCACGTACGGCTCAGGCGTCAACTGTCCCGCGCACGGCGTCAGTCGTCGTCGCCGTCGTCCCCGTCGTCGTCACCACCGCGGTCGTCGTCCCGGTCGTCGTCACCACCGCGGTCGTCGTCCCGGTCGTCGTCACCACCGCGGTCGTCGTCCCGGTCGTCGCGTCCGTCGTCGTCCCTGTCGTCCTTGTCGTCGCCCCGGCCCGCCGCCACGGCGCCGGAGGCCATGTCGACCGTCACCGCGTGCGTACGGCCGTCGTCACCGCGCACCGTCACCTCCCAGTGGCCCGCCTCGCGGTCGTCGTCGTCCGCGTCGACCGATGTCACGGCGCCCGGGTGCTTCTTGAGCGCTGCCGCCGCCGCTCCCGAGGCGTCCACCGCGGCGCCGTTCACCGCCGCGCGCTCGTGGCGGTCGTCGTCGCTGTCGTCATCGTCGTCGTTGTCCGCGCGGACCGAGCCGGTCGTGGCGTCGACCCGCAGGTCGTACCACTTGCCGTCCTGGCCGATGATGTCGACTTCCCAGTGCCGGCGGCCGGACGAGCCGTCGTCGTCATCGTCGTCGTCCAGGTCGACGGACTCCACCTTGCCGGGGTGCCGCTTCAGCGCCGCCGCGGCCGCCTGCTCCGCGGTGAGCCCCGGCTTCGCCGCCGAGGTGTCGTCCTTCCCGTCGCCGCCGTTGCTCCCGGCGCCGTCGTCCCGGTCGTCGTCACCGCCGCCCGCGCCGTTCACCAGCGACGCCGATGACACCGACTCCGGTACGGCGCCGCCGCCGGAGCCGGTGGCGCCCCCGGCGACCGCGGTGTACGTACCTCCGCCGATCACAGCCGCTGTCGCGATGCCGGCGATGACAAGATTGCGCTTCATGAGGGTTCCTCCCCGTCGGGCCGATTCGCCTGACCTCAATCTGGCTGAGGGAAGCTGAAGGCAGCCTGAAGCCACCTGAAGGGTTCTTCAGGTTCGGTTTGGGAGGCTGTGCGCATGCGCCTGTTGATTGTCGAGGACGAGAAGCGGCTCGCGGTGTCGCTGGCCAAGGGCCTGCGCGCCGAGGGCTTCGCCGTGGACGTCGTGCACGACGGCCTCGAAGGGCTGCATCTGGCCGGTGAGGGCACGTACGACCTGATAGTGCTCGACATCATGCTGCCTGGCATGAACGGCTACCGCGTCTGCGCCGCCCTGCGCGCCGCCGGCAACGACGTACCGATCCTGATGCTGACGGCCAAGGACGGCGAGTACGACGAGGCCGAGGGCCTCGACACCGGCGCCGACGACTATCTGACCAAGCCGTTCTCGTACGTCGTGCTCGTCGCCCGGGTCAAGGCGCTGCTGCGCCGCAGGGGTTCGGCCGGCGCCTCGCCCGTACTGCGGATCGGCACCCTCACCGTGGACACCGCGACCCGCCGCGTCCACCGGGCGGACATCGAAGTCGCGCTCACCGCCAAGGAGTTCGCGGTCCTCGAACAACTCGCGGTGCGGGCCGGGCAGATCGTGGGCAAGCCCGAGATCCTGGAGCATGTCTGGGACTTCGCGTACGACGGCGATCCCAACATCATCGAGGTCTACATCAGCGCGCTGCGCCGCAAACTGGGGGCCACGACGATCCAGACGGTGCGCGGCGCCGGCTACCGGCTGGTGGCCGTATGAGAGCCCCGTTCTCCTCCGTACGGTCCCGGGCCGCGCTCGCCGCGACCGCCGTGGTGGCGGTGGCGCTGGTGGCCGCCGCGTTCGCCCTGCTGTTCGCGCTGCGCTCCAATCTGACCGACCAGGCGGCACGCCAGGCCGACCAGTTCTCGCTGGAGGTCGCCCAGCAGATCGCGAACCGGGTGCCCCTCGGCGAGCTGGATCTGCCGGGGAGCGAGGACCACCCGACCCAGGTGCTCGACGGGAAGGGCCGGCTGGTCGTCGCGAGCGAGGACCTGGAGAAGATCACCGGCACCGGCGTGCCCGCCGTACGCCCCGCGTCGCCCCCGCCCACCGCGGCGCCGACCCCCGCTCCCACCCCGTCGCCCACGCCGACCGGCGACGACGATGACGATGACGACGACAGCGGCGGTGACGACGACACCGACGACGACACCGACGACGACAGCAAGGCTCCTGAGGTCCCGGCCGACGGAGCGGTCTCCCGGGCCCTGGACCACCGCACCGGAAGCGCCACCGTCGACGGCAGGTCCGTGGACCACCTCTTCTCCGAGCGCCGGGTCACCGGCCTCGCGGGCGGCCCGTACACCGTCCTCACGGGCTCCTCGCTCGGCCCGCAGGAGAGCGCCGTCCGCGCGACCACGATCGCGATGATCGTCGGCGTGCCCGCCCTGCTGGTGGTCGTCGGCGGGGTGACCTGGCTGGTCACACGGCGCGCGCTGCGGCCCGTGGAGGGCATCCGGCGCGAGATGGCCGCGATCACCGCCTCCGAGGACCTGACGAGGCGGGTGCCGGAGCCGGCGACCCACGACGAGGTCGCCAAGCTGGCCCGTACGACGAACGAGACGCTCACCGCCCTCGAAGCCTCCGTCGACCGTCAGCGGCGCTTCGTCGCGGACGCCTCGCACGAGTTGCGCAGCCCGATCGCCTCGCTGCGTACCCAGCTCGAAGTGGGGGAGGCGCACCCGGAGTTGCTCGACGTGCCGGGCGCGGTGGCCGACACCGTACGGCTCCAGCAACTCGCCGCCGACCTTCTGCTCCTCGCCCGTCTGGACGCGGGGGAGCACGCCGGGAGTACGCGGCTGGATCTGGCCGCACTCGTACGTGAGGAGGTCTCGCAGCGCTCGGCCGACCGGATCCCGGTGACGCCGGACGTCCGGGGCAGCGCCGAAGTGGCGGGCTCGCGCGGCCAGTTGGCGCGGGTGCTGGGCAATCTGCTGGACAACGCGCAGCGCCACGCGGCGGGGGAGGTGCGGGCGACGGTGCGCCGGGAGGACGGCCAGGTGGTGCTCGCGGTCTGCGACGACGGGGCCGGGGTGCCCGAGGCGGAGCGGGAGCGGATCTTCGAGCGGTTCGTACGGCTCGACGACGCCCGCAGCAGGGACGACGGCGGCGCGGGGCTCGGCCTCGCGATCGCCCGCGACGTGGCACACCGGCACGGCGGGACGCTGGACGTCGGCCGTGCCGAGGCGGGCGGCGCCAGGTTCGAGCTGCGCCTGCCCGCCGCCGGCCGGGACCAGGCCGTGCCGGTACCGGCCCCCGCGTCAGCTCTTGGCGCGGCGCCCGCGCAGGTGCTCGGCGACCGGCGTGAGTGACGCGCTCAGCGCTTCGAGCGCCTCGGCGGGCAGCAGATCGATGAAGTGCGCCCGTACGGAGGCGACATGGTGCGGAGCGACCTCCTGCATCGTCTCCATGCCCTTGTCGGTGAGGACGGCGAAGAGGCCGCGGCGGTCGGACTCGCAGTTCTCGCGGCGGACCAGGCCCACGTTCTCCAGCCGGGTGATCTGGTGCGAGAGACGGCTCTTGGACTGAAGCGTGCCGGCGGCGAGGTCGCTCATCCGCAGCCGCCTGTCCTCGGCCTCGGAGAGGTTGACCAGGATCTCGTAGTCGTTGTTCGTCAGTCCGAAGGGCTGGAGGTCCTTCTCCAACTGGTGCATCAGCAGTCTGCTGACATCCAGATGGGTGCGCCAGGTGCACTGCTCCGCGTCACTCAGCCAGCGGGTGGCCGTCTCGGTCTCCATAAATGAATTCTACCTAAGATGTTGAAAGTTGGACGAAATCGGTGAGTGTGATGCCCGACACAGAAAAGGCGCACACGTTCGAGGTTACGCTCCGCAGAATAGCGGTCACCGGGTGCCTCCGAGATCCCCGCTCTTCGGTGGAGTGTGGGGTTGGGCTGTCGGCTCATACTCGTGTTTGAGCGTTCGGTCGATCGTGTGGTTGTCGGGGAACTTGTGAGCGAAACGAATGGGCGCTGCTAGAAGTTGGTTCATGGCGACACTACGGAGCGACGGAGATGCCGGGCATGCCCGGTGGACCTTCCGTGTCCGCGTACCGTCGACCGCCCGCACCGCCCTCCTCGCGGAGTGGGACCGGTGCCGGTGGATCTGGAACGAGTGCTGCGCCAAGTCCAAGAAGACCCACCAGTGGAACAAGCAGCGGCTTGCGGTCACCGGCGGACGGACCTGCGGTCCGGCGCAGCTCGACAAGATGCTGACCGAGGCCCGCACCCGCAGCGTATGGCTGCGTGAGGGCTCCAGCGTTCCTCAACAGCAGATCATCCGGGACTTCGGGAAGTCACGCGCCAAGGCGCAGAAGGACATCAGCGAGCGGCTGCCGATGCGGCAGCGGGCCGGGATGCCGAAGTTCAAGAGGAAGCGTGGGTCGAGGCCGAGCCTGAACTACACCAGGCGCGGTTTCCGGTTGAGGGACGGGAAGCTGCACTTGGCGGGCGGGATCGTGCTGAGCGTGGTGTGGTCGCGGGAGCTGCCTGCGGGGCCGTCCAGTGTGCGTGTCTGTCAGGACAGTGTCGGACAGTGGTACGCGAGTTTTGTCGTACCTGTCGAAGTTGAGCCGCTCCCCGAAACGGGTGCGGTGATCGGTATCGACTGGGGCGTGAAGGAGACCGCGACCACTACCGGCGATGACCACGACCTTCCCCACTCCCGCCATGGCGCGAAGTCGGCGGCGAAGCTCGCCCGCTACCAGCGGATGATGGTCCGCCGGAGGCCGGCGCGCGGGCAGGCCGGCTCGAAGGGGTACCGCCGGGCGAAGAAGCTGACGGCGAAGCTGCACAAGAAGGTCGCCCGGCAACGGCAGGACACGGGCCGCAAGTGGGCCAAGGGCGTGGTCCGGGACCATGACGCCGTCGCGGTGGAGGACTTCCGGCCGAAGTTTCTCGCGAAGTCGACCATGGCGCGCAAGGCGGCCGACGCGGCGATCGGCGCGACGAAGTCGGCCCTGGTCGAGATGGGCCGCAAGCACGGACGCGCTGTGCATCTGGTACACCCCGCGTACACCACGATGGACTGCGCACGGTGCGGAGCGAGAGCCAAGCACGCACTGCCGCTTTCAGAGCGAACCTATTCCTGCGCCGCGTGTGGAGCCGTGTCCCCCAGGGACAAGAACTCCGCACGCGTGATGCTGGTCCGGGCTGGTCTCAACCCGGCTGGTGCCGATCGCACAAGACCAGACGGGGCGCAGCCCCGCCTGGCAGCGTGAGCCAGAGATCCCCGCAAGAGCCCTGGAGGGTGAGGAAACCCTCCATCCTCGGAGGGGAGGATTCAAAGCCCGAAGCGTCGCTGGAGGTCTCCCAGCTGGCCCGGCATACGCGGGACACCGCCCGGCTGTCCGGCGGGTTGTCCACCGCCGCCCGGCACCCCGGGCTCGTTCGGCACCACACCGCGGGCCGTCTCGGCCAGCAGGGCTTCGCTCGACTGGAGCAGTACCGTACCCGCCCCGACGAACTCGAACTGGTGCTCCTCGCCCGACGACCCGCCGAGCCCGGTCATCGCCCGCAGCCCGCCCATCACCCCGGTCATATAGGCGTGGTCGTAGTGGTGGCACGGCGATGGGCAGTCGGCCCAGCCCACCAGCGCCTGCGGATCGACCCGGATCGGCGGCTCCATGAAGACCACCGGACCGTTCGAGGCGGCCACGAACTTCCCCGTACCGATCAGGGTCAGAAAGCCCGGCACGATCGACTGCTTGAGCGCCAGCGACGGCTCGTACGCCAGCAGATTCCCGGACCGGACGGTCAGATTGCCGTTCTCCAGGTCGAAGGAGTTGACGTCGAAGGCGCGGTCGGCCAGCAGCATCTTGCCGCTGCCCTCCGCCACCACCCAGTCGGCCGCGTGCAGCGGCGAGTGGAAGCTGCCGCGCACCAGCCGGTCGAGCCGGCCGTGCCCGATCCCGTTGAACTCGATGCGCCCGTAATAGGCGATCATCTTGCCCTTCTGGAGGAACCACTGGCTCCCTTTGAGTTCCACACAGAAGGTGTACGCGTTGACGTTGTCGTCGCTCGGCAGCGTCGTCGGGTCATGGATCACGGGCGTGCTCACAGCTTCTCCTCCGACGCCTGGACGTACACCGCACCGTTGCCGCTCAGCTCCAGCTGGAAGGCCTCGCCCGAGCCCCGGCCCACCATGTCGCGCCAGCCGACGGCGGTCGAGAGCTTGTTGCGTACGTCGCCGTGGTGGGCGACGTACGCCTGCGGGTCGACATGGACCGAACGGCCCTGGCCGATCGGCAGCTCGATGATCCCGCCGTGCGCCATCACGGCGACCGAGCCATGGCCCCTGAGCGTCGTCGTGAACAGGCCCTGGCCCGTCACCTGGCCGCGCACCATGCCCATGACGCCGCCCTGCGCGCCCATGAACATCGTGCCCTGCTCCAGCGTCCCGTCGAAGGCGAGCAGCCGGTCCGCCTCCACGTACAGGGTGTCGCCGGTCAGTCCGATCACCTGGATGTGATGGCCGCCGTGGCCGAACATCACCGTGCCGCTGCCCTCGACCGTCATCAGCGGGGTGGCCTCGCCCGCCACGCGCCGGCCGATCATCGACATCAGACCGCCCTGGCCGCCCGCCGTGTTCGGCGTGAAGGTGACGTCGCCCCGGTAAGCGAGCATGGCGCCGCGCTGGCTGAACATCCGCTGACCGGGCGCCACCGTCGCCTCGACCATCTTCGAGTTGATCTCCCGGAACGGCATCAGACATCGCCCCCGACGGTGTTGCGCTCGCTCGGTTGTACGTAGACGAGTCCGTCGCCCTCGAAGCGCATCTGGAAGGCCTCGCCGCCGCCCTCGCCCATGATGGTCCGGAAGTTCACCCCGGACTGGAGATGCTGCTGGAGGTTGCCCTGGTGCGCCACGTACGCGCCGGGGTCGACGGAGAGCGGGTACTGGGGTGTCACCCGCAGCACCACGGCCGTGCCGTCCGACATGATCGCCGCCTGGCCCGTGCCCTCGACGGTCGTGGTGAACAGGCCGTTGCCGCTCGCGCCGCCGCGCAGACCGGTGAAGCTGGTGCCGGTCCGCAGCCCGCCGTCCGTGCACAGGAGATTGCTCGCCTCCACATAGAGCTTGTCGCCGTGCAGCGAGACGAGACTGATCTGGCTCGCCCGGTCCGCGAAGAAGCAGGTGCCTTCGCCCTTCACCTCCATCATGACCATCTGTTCGCCGGTGAGGCGCCGGGTCACCATGCCCCGGATGCCCTCACCGCCACCGGACAGCTTCTTGAACGCCATCCGGCCGTCGTAGGCGACCATCGAGCCGTTCTTCGCCCTCACGGAGTCGCCCGCCATGTCGACGGCGAGCACCTTGCTGCCTTGGAGTCGCAACTGAGCCACGGGTCGACGGTATCCGGGCCCGGATAAAAAGCGGGCAAAGCCCGGTGTCACAATGGGACGTCGCTTGTGCGCGCGTTCACAAGATGATCATGCGCGCGGGTGATCCGCGGTGATCCCGCGCGTGCGGCGATCACGGGGGACCACTCGGCGACGATCGCGACGCCCCCGACGACGAAGGTGCCTGCCCCGTGGACATCAAGACCGCCTCATCCCTCCACCGTCTCCGCCTGGTATCGGCGCCGGAGGCCGTGTCGTTCCTGCTGCTGCTCGTCTGCTCCGTGCTCAAGCGCACGACGGACTTCAACGCCGTCCCGGTGATGGGCGCGATCCACGGACTGCTCTTCGTCCTGTACGTGATCTTCTGGCTGGACGCCTGGCGGCGCGTGCGCTGGCCGCTGGGGACCGCCGCCCTCTACTTCGTGCTGTCGGTCCTGCCGACCGGCGGCTTCTTCGCGGAGCGCAAGCTCAAGCGGGAGGCCGAGGACGAGGTCATCGCGTCGCGCGCCCGCCGCGAGGGTACGGTCAGCGCATGATCGTCGCCTTTTCCATCACACCGCTGGGTGTGGGTGAGGACGTCGCCGAGTACGTCGCCGACGCCGTCCGCGTCGTACGCGAGTCCGGCCTGCCGAACCACACCGACGCCATGTTCACCTCCGTCGAGGGCGAGTGGGACGAGGTGATGGACGTGGTCAAGCGCGCGGTCGCCGCCGTCGAGGCGCGGGCACCGCGGGTCTCGCTCGTCCTGAAGGCCGACGTACGACCGGGGGTCACCGACGCCCTCAACTCGAAGGTCGAGTCACTGGAACGGCACCTCGCCGGCTGACGCCACCTCGCCGGCCGACGGCGCCCCGCCGGTGCGTCGCGCCGGGCGCAGCCCTTCGGCCCTGTCCCGCCGTCAGGTCCCGCCGGGCGGGAGCCGGCCCGTCCTCGGGCCGGCCCGCGCGCCGCCGGGCGTCCGCGCGGGGTTGGGCCGTTGGTGGTGGTCGGCGGGCGGCGCGCCGGACCGTCCGGCCCTGTTCCCCTTCCGCGCCACCCGGCCTCCCCGCTTCCCCGCCTCCCCGTCGCCGGATCCGGCGTCAGATCCGGGATCCCCGCCGCCGGTTAGGTGTGCCCTACCGACACTCGCACGGACGACTCCAGTCGACACGCCGAGATATATCCACTTTTCTGAGGATATGGACCTCGCTCGAACGCTGGAGTTGCTGGAGGCACTGTGCGGCCGGAGGGCTACGACTACGACACCTACAGCTGTCTCGCCGGCCCACTGACCGAGCCGGACCGGACGGCCGCCTACCAGGTGCGGTACCGGAGTCTTCTCGCGCGCGAACCCCACCGCGTGCGCGCCGTCGTACTGATGATCATGGCCCCCCTCCTCTCCGGAGTGCTGCTGGTCTATCTCGTCTGGCCCACCCACTGGACCGAACGCGAGGGCGCCGCCCGCTGGCTTGTCGCCTTCGACACCGTGATGCTCGTGTCGATCGGGCTCATCGGCCTCTTCATGCTGGTCAACGTCGCCTCCATCGCGCACGCGACACTCGTCGCCAGGGACCCCGTCCCGGTCGTCGCCGAGGTCGGCACCCGCGTCGCCTTCGTCACCACGTACGTCCCCGGCAAGGAACCGCTCTCCATGCTCCGGGCCACCCTCGAAGGCGCCGTACGGCTGCGGCACCGCGGCCCCCTCGACATCTGGCTCCTCGACGAGGGCGACGATCCGTCCGCCCGGCTGCTCTGCCGGGAGCTGGGGGTGTGTCACTTCAGCCGCCTCGGCGTACCGGAGTGGAACAGGAAGAAAGGCGTCCACAAGGCCCGTACCAAACACGGCAACTACAACGCCTGGCTCGCGATGCACGGCGACGACTACGACTTCTTCGCCTCCGTCGACACCGACCACGTCCCCCTGCCCAACTTCCTGGAGAGGATGCTGGGCTTCTTCCGTGACCCGGACGTCGCCTTCGTCGTCGGACCGCAGGTCTACGGCAACTACGACGCGGCGGTCACCAAGGCGGCCGAATCCCAGCAGTTCCTCTTCCACGCGCTGATCCAGCGCGCCGGCAACCGCTACCACGCGCCCATGTTCGTCGGCACCAACAACGCCGTACGGGTCACCGCCATCAAGCAGGTCGGCGGCTTCTACGACTCCATCACCGAGGACATGGCCACCGGCTTCGAACTGCACCGCAGGAGGAACCCGCAGACCGGACGGTTCTGGCGGTCCGTCTACACGCCGGACGTCCTCGCCGTCGGCGAGGGCCCCGCCTCCTGGACCGACTTCTTCACCCAGCAGCTGCGCTGGTCGCGCGGGACGTACGAGACCATCCTCCGGCAGTACGGCAAGGCGGTCTTCCGGGTGCCGCCCGGACGGCTCCTCAGCTACACGCTGATGCTCGTCTACTACCCGATGACCGCGGTCAACTGGCTGCTCGGCATCCTCAGCTGCGTCCTGTTCCTCTGGCTCGGCGCCTCCGGCACCCAGGTGTCGTCCTCGCTGTGGCTGATGCTCTACAGCGACGCCGCCGCCTGCCAGATCGGGCTCTACCTCTGGAACCGGCGCCACAACGTCTCGCCCCACGAGCCCAGCGGCTCAGGCGGGATCGCCGGAATGGCCATGTCGGCGCTGTGCGCGCCCATCTATCTCAAGTCCCTGGGCTCGGCGCTGCTGCGGACCCAGGGCCGTTTCGTGGTCACCCCCAAGGGGGGCGAGACCAGCGCCGACCGGCTCATGACGTTCCGGCTGCATCTGTTCTGGGCCGCTGTGCTGGCGACGTCACTCGTGGCGTCCGTGCGTCTCGGCAACACGCACGCCGCCATGCGTACCTGGGCCGTCCTGGCCCTGGTCATCTCGCTCGCCCCGGTCGCCGTCTGGGGCTGGACCACCCTGCGCGCGCGCCGCGCCGGGCCGCGCGTCCCGGCGGTGGCGGTCGAGGACGGGCCGGAGCAGCCGGAGCCGGCTCTCGCCACGACGACAGGAGGGAACTGACCCATGGCCTACCGGCCCTCGCACAAGTTCAAGAAGACGCTGCTCGGTGGCGGAGCGGTGGTGCTGCTGATGTCGCTCAACGCGCCGGCGGCCATCTCCTTCGCGGAGGACAAGTACCACGCGTACAAGATCGCGCAGCCCGGTTACAAGGCGCGGTACGGCTCCTGGGAGGTGCTCGACGTCCCGAAGGAGTACCGCACCAACGCCATCCACGCGGCGCTGCTGCGCACCGGCAAGGTGCTGCTCATCGCCGGGTCCGGCAACAGCCAGGAGAAGTTCGACGCGGGCACCTTCGACACCGTCCTGTGGGACCCGGCGGACAACTCGTACCGGAAGATCCCCACCCCCGAGGACTTCTTCTGCTCGGGCCACTCCCAACTGGCCGACGGGCGGCTGCTGGTGGCGGGCGGCACCGCGCGCTACGAGGTCCTGGACGGCGAGGTCGACCGGGCGGGCGGCGGGATGCGGGTGAAGAACGAGAGCCCGGACAAGGAGCGGACCTTCAGGAAGGGGACCCGCTTCCGGTCCCCGTCGGGTGTCGAGTACGTGACCAAGTTCGACGTCACCGTGCCCAAGGCGAAGCGCGACTTCAAGATCACCTATGCCAAGGGCGGCCGGATGCTGCCCTGGAAGACCAAGGTCACGGCGGGCGAGGCACGGGTCTTCGTGGAGGCCGTCGACAAGGGGCCGAAGGCGCTGACGACGGAGGCCGCGCAGTACGAGATCGTCGGTCTCAAGGGCAAGGACGCGGACAACTACTACGGCATGGCCCAGAAGCTGACCACCGAGAAGCAGGACTTCCAGGGCATCAAGGCGGCGTACGAGTTCGACCCGGTGGCGGAGAGGTACATCCGGGTGAACCCGATGAAGGAGGCGCGCTGGTACCCGACGCTGGTCACCCTCCAGGACGGCCGGGTGCTCGCCGTCTCGGGCCTGGACGACGTCGGCGCCGTACTCACCGGGGACAACGAGATCTACGACCCCAAGTCCAAGAAGTGGTCCAAGGGCCCGACGCGCTACTTCCCGACGTATCCCGCCCTCTTCCTCACCAAGGGCGGCAAGATCTTCTACTCGGGGTCGAACGCGGGGTACGGCCCCGCCACGGCGGGCCGGCAGCCGGGCCTCTGGGATCTGCGGCGCAACCTCTTCACGAAGGTCGACGGGCTCGGCCATCTCGACCAGACGGAGACCTCGGCCTCACTGGTGCTGCCGCCCGCGCAGGACCAGAAGGTGATGGTCATGGGCGGCGGCGGGGTCGGCGAGTCGTCCAAGGCCACCTCTCGTACGGCGATCGTGGATCTCAAGGAGGACAGTCCCGCCTTCAAGGCCGGGCCGGATCTGCCGCAGGGGACGCGCTACCTGAGCAGCGTGATCATGCCGGACGACACGGTCTTCACCAGCGGCGGCTCGTCCGACTACCGGGGACGGAGCGCCAGCGACATCCTCAAGGCGCAGTTCTACGACCCGAAGACCAACACCTTCCGTAAGGCCGCCGACCCGACGGTGGGCCGCAACTACCACTCCGAGGCGCTGCTGCTGCCCGACGGGCGGGTGGCGACCTTCGGTTCGGACCCGCTCTTCGACGACGCGGACAACACGAAACTCGGCACGTTCGAGCAGCGGGTGGAGATCTACACGCCGCCCTCCCTGGAAGGCGAGCGCGCGAAGCGGCGGCCGGTGCTCGGGGAGGGACCGGCTGAGCTCGACCAGAACGGGCGGGCCACCTTCCGTACGGACGCGCCTCAGCGGATCGCGAAGGCGCGGCTGATGCGGCCGAGCGCCGTCACGCACAGCACGGACGTGGAGCAGCGCTCGATCGACCTCGCGATGACGAAGCGGGGCGGCTCGCTGACGGTTGACGTGCCGTCGGACCCGACGCTGGTGCCGCCGGGCTGGTACATGCTGTTCGTGACGGACACGGAGGGGGTGTCGTCGGAGGCGAAGTGGATCCAGGTGAAGGGGGAGTCCTGAGCGCCCGTCAGACCGCCGGCAGCTGACGAGGGCCTAGCTTCGCGCGCGGCGGGCGAGGCCGAGTGCGTAGTCCGGCCACCAGGTACCGGCCGCCGGGCCGCCCCGGCAGGGGCCGTCCGAGTCGCCGGGCCGTTTGATCCACAGATACGCGTCGACCAGGGCGTCACCGGTGTCGGCGGTCGGCGGCGTACCGAGCGATCTGCCCGGCGGATTGCACCAGGCCTCGTCCTGCCCGCCCGTGAAGGGGCCGGCGCCGTTGCGGCTCGTGTCGACGGTGAAGTGGGCGCCGTCCAGGAGCGCGGAGAGCTTGGTGCCGAAGGTCTTGACGGCCTCGTCGGTCTGGAAGTTGGAGACGTTGAGCGAGAAGCCGTCCGCCCTCGCGACCCCGGCCGTGCGCAGCGGCTCCGCGATCTTCGACGGCTCCTTGATCCAGGCCGGGTTGCCCGCGTCCAGATAGACCTTGGTGGCCGGCTGCCGCTTCAGCCTGTCGATCGCCGCCGAGAGCAGTCGGTTGCGCTCCCCGTGGTGCTCGGCCGGTGTGCAGCCGTCCACGACGTGTGAGACGGCGTCCGGCTCCAGGATCACCAGGGCGCGCGCGTCGCCGATGGCGGCGGCGAAGGAGTTGATCCAGTCGAGATAGGCCTGGCCGTCGCGGGCGCCGCCGGCGGAGTAGAGGCCGCAGTCACGGTGCGGGATGTTGTACGCGACGAGGACCAGCGTGCGCTTCCCGGCGGCGCCCTTCACGGCCCTGCGGATCTCGGGCGCGGGGTCGTCACCGGCGGGCCAGTCGGCCACGGGGCGTTCGGAGATCCGCTTGAGTGCCTTCGCGTCCTCGGTACGCCCCTGCGCCTCCCACTGCTCGACCTGGCGCGCGGCGTCGCTGCGCGGATCGACCCAGAAGGGCGAACCTGCGGTCGGGGCCGCCTCGCCCCGTACGGCCGCGGCCCCCGTCCCGTCCGGCTCCCGCTCGGGGGCGTCGGAGCCGGATGAGCAGCCGGCGAACGCGAATACGGCGGTGGCGGCGGTGGCTACGGAGACGAGGCGCGTGGTGCGGCTGGACATCCAGCCCCCTTGAACGACCGGAGAAGCACAGGACCGGGTAATCGTGACATAACGGTCACACTCTGTGCCGTTACGACACCGCCAGCGCGATCCCGAGCGGTGTCCGCTCGTACAGCACCTGGTGCGCGTGGCGCCGCGACGTCAGCAGTCCCGCGTCCCGCAGCACCGCCAGATGCGCGGACACGGAGGAGGGCGCGAGCCCCAGCCGGTGCGCGAGCGCGGTGGTCCCCGCGGGTTCGTCGAGCGCGCACAGCACGTCGGCGCGGGCCCGGCCGAGCAGCCGGGCGAGCGCGTCCGGCGTACGGTCGGCGGCCTCCGTCCACAGCCCGCCGATACCGCGCGCCGGGTAGATCACGGCGGGCTGCCACGGCGGCTCGTGGCCGCCGATGATCTCGGGCCAGGTGAAGACGCTCGGTACGAGGACGAGACCGCGCCCGCCGAGGTCCCGGCTCCACTCCCCGCGCGTCCCGACGACGGAGAGCGTGGAGTCCGCCCAGACGAGCCGGGGGCTCAACTCGCCCAGCAGCCGCCCCAATCCGACCTCGGCGAGGCGTCGCGAGTGATAGGCGATGTCGGCTTCCAGGAGCGCGCGCAGCCGGGGCCAGTCCGGCTCGACCAACTGCCGCCAGACCTGCTCCAGCAGTCCGGCGAACTCCCGCACGGTCCGCCCGGGATCGGCCAGCATCTCGCGCCCGGCGTCGCTCCCGGCCGCGCCGGGCGTCTCCGCGAGCGCGAGGGCCAGGTCCCGGCGGGCGACCTCCGGGGGCGTGGCCCGCACCAGCGCGATCTCCTCGGCGAAGGTGGCGACGGGGCTCTCGGGCGGCGGGCAGAAGAAGTCGGGGTTGTGCCCGACCCGGGGCATCACCAGCCACAGCCGCCGCAGATCGAGGCCGTCCGCGGCGGCTCTGACGCGCCGCAGCCACGGCAGGTGGTATCCGTGCCGCTCGGGCCGCGCGAGGGTGCGTACGGCCTCCTGCGTCTCCCAGAGGGGCGACAGGGCGAACCGGCAGCGGAGCAGATCCCGCTCCCCGAAGTGCAACTGGAACGCCACGGGGGTTCCCTCGCTCTGATACGGAAGATTCGGCTGGAGCCGAAAGTCTAGAGTCGGGCCCCGGCCGCGACGAGGCTGTACCCCATGCCGGCCCCGGACCCCACCCACCCCGACCTCGCGCCGGAATCCGCCGACGGCGCCGCCATGGGCGGCCCGTCGGCGCGGGTGCCGCACGGCACGGCGGACCAACCACCGGCGAGCCCCACGGGGCCGCGGCCTCCGGCGGGCGAGCCGACCGCGCCGCCGCCCGCCACGGCGGCAGGAGCGCCCCGGTCGCCCGGTCGCAGCGAACGGACGCCGCGGGCGGGCGCGGGCACCGACCCTGCTGGAGCCGTGCCCACGCCCGACCCCGGTGGGGCCGCGCCCGCGCGACGCGGATACCTCGCTGTCTTCGCCGTTCGCGAGTTCCGTGCCGTGTTCGGGGCGCATCTGCTGTCTCTTCTCGGGGTCGTCATCACCGAGATCTCCCTCACCGTCCTCGTCTACGACCTCACCGGGTCGCCCCTGCTCAGCGCCCTCACCTTCGCCCTCGGGATGCTGCCGTACCTCTTCGGCGGGACGCTTCTCGCCGGGGTCGCCGACCGGTATCCGGCGCGGCGGGTGCTCGTCGTCTGTGATCTCGTCTGCGCCGGGTTCGTCGCCGTCATGGTGCTGCCCGGGACCCCCGTCCTCGGGCTGCTCGCCCTGCGGTGTGCCGTCGCCGCCGTCGCGCCCGTGTTCACCGGGACCCGGACCGCCGCGCTCGCCGACATCCTCGGGGAGGGGGATCTCTACGTCCTCGGGCGCTCCCTCCTGCGGATCGTGTCGCAGACCTCGCTCCTCGCCGGGTTCGCCGTCGGCGGCGTGCTCCTCGCCGTCGTACCCCCGCGCGGTGCGATCGCGATCACCGTCGTCACCTTCCTCCTCTCCGCCGCGCTGCTGCGCTTCGGTACGAAGGACCGCCCGGCCCGCCTTCTCAAGAAGGACGGCGGCGCGAGCCTGCTCCGGGACTCGGTCGGCGGCGCCCGGCTCGTCTTCGCCGACCGCCGGATCCGCGCGCTGATGCTGCTCTTCTGGGTGCCCGCGATGTTCGTCGTCGCGCCGGAGGCGCTCATGGCGCCGTACGCCGACCGGATCGGTGTCGGCCCCGCCGCGCTCGGCCTGATGATGTGCGCGATGCCGGTCGGGCACATCGCGGCGGAACTCGTCGCGGGCTCCGCCCTGAGCCCCCGCTCGCGCTCGCGGATCGTGCTCCCGACGGCCGCCGCCGGGCTGCTGCCCCTGCTCGTCTACGCCGTCACCCCCGGCATGACCCTGGCGCTGGTCGCCCTCGCGCTGTCCGGCGTCGGCGCCGTGTACGTCATCGGCCTCGACCAGTGGTTCGTGGACGCGGTCCCGGACGAACTGCGCGGCCGGGCCATGACCCTGATGACCGCGGGACTGATGACGATCCAGGGTCTCGGCATGGCACTGGCCGGTCTCGCCGGCGAGTTCTTCCCCGTCCATCAGGTCGTCGCCGGCTCAGGTCTGATCGGAACTGTCTGCTCCGTCCTTCTCGTGCGCGAGGTCCGCCGAACCGATCCGGGCAATCCGGGAGTAGGGGCAGACCGCCCCCTGACCACTGGGTAAGGTCGTCGGCGTGTCCAAGCCGCTCAGCCTCGCCTTCGATCCCATCGCCCGAGCCGACGAGCTCTGGCAGCAGCGCTGGGGGCCCGTGCCGTCGATGGGCGCGATCACCTCGATCATGCGGGCCCACCAGATCCTGCTCGCCGAGGTCGACGCGGTGGTCAAGCCGTACGGACTGACCTTCGCCCGGTACGAGGCGCTGGTGCTGCTCACCTTCTCCAAGGCCGGTGAGCTGACCATGTCCAAGATCGGCGAGCGGCTGATGGTCCACCCGACGTCCGTCACGAACACGGTCGACCGCCTGGTCAGGTCCGGCCTGGTCGACAAGCGCCCCAACCCCAACGACGGCCGCGGCACCCTCGCCTCCATCACCGGCAAGGGCCGCGAGGTCGTCGAGGCCGCGACCCGCGATCTGATGGCGATGGAGTTCGGCCTCGGGGCGTACGACGCGGAGCAGTGCGCCGAGATCTTCGCGATGCTGCGCCCGCTGCGCGTATCGGCCCAGGACTTCGACGACAGCTGAGCCCCGCTGTCCGGCCTGCCCCGTGCCCCCGCCGTCCGACGGGATTCTTCGGGTCGTTACGCTCGTAGCCATGAAACAGAGCATCCTGACCCGCTACCGGGTCATGGCGTACATCACCGCCGTCTGGCTGCTGGTCTTCACCGTCGCCATCGTCATGAAGTACGGCTTCGACACCGGCGACACCATGGTGATCTCCCAGATCCACGGTGTGCTCTTCATCGTCTACGTCGTCTTCGCCTTCGACCTGGGCTCCAAGGCGAAGTGGCCCTTCGGCAAGCTCCTGTGGGTGCTGGCCGCCGGCTGCATCCCGGTCGCCTCGTTCTTCGTCGAACCGAAGATCACCAAAGAGGTCCAGCCCCTGATCACCCGGGACGAGACCGCCCCCGTCGAGGCCTGAGCCCCGGCCCCTTCACCGCCGCGAGGACAACTCGTGGCGGTGTGCGTTCGACATTTACTAGGACGTCCTAGTAAATTCGAGGTATGGATGCTCACGCGCACGCCGACACCGCAGCCATCGAGGAAGGCCGCCAGCGCTGGCAGGCCCGTTACGACAAGGCCCGCAAGCGCGACGCGGACTTCAGCACGCTCTCCGGCGATCCCGTCGAGCCGGTCTACGGACCGCGTCCGGGTGACACGTACGAGGGCTTCGAGCGGATCGGCTGGCCGGGTGAGTACCCCTTCACCCGCGGCCTGTACGCGACCGGCTACCGGGGCCGTACGTGGACGATCCGCCAGTTCGCGGGCTTCGGCAACGCGCGCCAGACGAACGAGCGCTACAAGACCATCCTCGCCAACGGCGGCGGCGGTCTCTCCGTGGCCTTCGACATGCCGACCCTCATGGGCCGCGACTCCGACGACCCGCGCTCACTCGGCGAGGTCGGCCACTGCGGCGTCGCGATCGACTCCGCCGCCGACATGGAGATCCTCTTCGGCGACCTCCCGCTCGGTGACGTCACGACGTCCATGACCATCAGCGGCCCCGCCGTCCCGGTCTTCTGCATGTACCTGGTCGCCGCCGAGCGCCAGGGCATCGACCCCGGCGTACTGAACGGCACGCTCCAGACCGACATCTTCAAGGAGTACATCGCCCAGAAGGAGTGGCTCTTCCAGCCCGAGCCCCATCTGCGCCTGATCGGCGACCTGATGGAGCACTGCGCGGCGTCCATCCCCGCGTACAAGCCGCTCTCCGTCTCCGGCTACCACATCCGCGAGGCCGGGGCCACGGCCGCGCAGGAACTCGCGTACACCCTCGCCGACGGCTTCGGCTATGTGGAGCTGGGCCTCTCGCGCGGCATGGACGTCGACGTCTTCGCGCCCGGCCTCTCCTTCTTCTTCGACGCGCATCTCGACTTCTTCGAGGAGATCGCCAAGTTCCGCGCCGCGCGCCGGATCTGGGCGCGCTGGATGAAGGAGATGTACGGCGCGCGGACGGACAAGGCCCAATGGCTGCGCTTCCACACCCAGACGGCGGGCGTCTCGCTCACCGCGCAGCAGCCGTACAACAACGTCGTACGGACCGCGGTCGAGGCCCTCTCGGCGGTCCTGGGCGGCACCAACTCGCTGCACACCAACGCCCTGGACGAGACGCTGGCGCTGCCCAGCGAGCAGGCCGCCGAGATCGCGCTCCGGACGCAGCAGGTGCTGATGGAGGAGACCGGCGTCGCCAATGTCGCGGACCCGCTGGGCGGTTCCTGGTACGTCGAGCAGCTCACGGACCGCATCGAGGCCGACGCGGAGAAGATCTTCGAGCAGATCAAGGAGCGCGGCCTGCGGGCGCACCCCGACGGGCGGCACCCCATCGGCCCGATGACGTCGGGCATTCTGCGCGGCATCGAGGACGGCTGGTTCACCGGCGAGATCGCGGAGTCCGCGTTCCAGTACCAGCGCGCGCTGGAGAAGGGCGAGAAGCGCGTCGTCGGCGTCAACGTCCACCACGGCTCGGTCACCGGCGACCTGGAGATCCTGCGTGTCAGCCACGAGGTCGAGCGCGACCAGGTGGTGGAGCTGGCGGAGCGCAAGGCCGCCCGCGACGACGCCCGTGTCCGTACGGCGCTGGACGCGATGCTGGCCGCCGCGCGCGACGGGTCGAACATGATCGGCCCGATGCTGGAGGCGGTCCGCGCGGAGGCGACGCTGGGCGAGATCTGCGGCGTACTGCGGGACGAGTGGGGCTCGTACACGGAACCGCCCGGCTTCTGACACCGCACAGCCCCGTGGACACCGCGGCGTGCGGTGGGCGCCGGGCGCCTCAGCCGCCGGCCCGCGGGCTGGTGCGCGGCAGGTCGCTGTCGCCGCCCAGGTTGTCGATCATGCGGCGCAGGACGTTCAGGGCCGCCGCGTACTCGTCCGGCGTGATGCCCTGGTGCACCCGCTCGTTGACCTTCATGAGCCGCTCCCGGGCGCGGAGCCGGCCGGCCTCGCCCGCCTCGGTGAGGACGAACGTGCCCGACTCCTCGGCCAGCCAGCCGCGGTCGGTCAGATCGGCGTACACGGCGTCGAAGTCGCTGACCTGGTCGTCGTAGGGCGTGAGCTGCTCGGTGAGCCGGGCCCGGCCCCATGCGCCGGGCGCGCCCGCGACATGGTTGAGCGTCCACCAGTGCGGCTGGGTGAGCCGCTCGGCGGCCAGCTCCGCGCGGATGCTGCCGACGACACGGCGCATGGTCGCGCCGCTCCAGTAGCCGATGGGCTGGGTGGCCAGTTCCTCGGTCGTGTACTGCGACACGGTCATGGCGGCGTCCTCCGTGGTGCGGGATCGGGTGTGATCCGCGGGATCGGTACGGCCGCGACGCTAGAACCCCAAGCCGACTTGAGGTCAAGGGACTCCGCGCACACGGCCAGGACCTAGGAGCCCTGGATCGCGGCGAGTCCTCCCACCAGCAGCAGCGTGAAGCTCCGCGCCCAGTCCTCGTCCACCGGCTCCGCGCTCACCAGCGTCCGGTGCACCACCGCTCCCGCGATCACGTCGAAGATCAGGTCGGCGTTGCGGGCCGATGTCCCCGGATCGCTCTCGTACGCCAACTCGCCCCGTGCCTGCGCCCGTTCACGGCCCTTGAGCACCAGGCCCTTCTGCCGGTCGACGATCGCCGTACGGATCCGGCCCCGCAGCGCGTCGTCCCGCGTCGACTCGGCGACCACCGCCATCAGCGCCGTCTTGGTCTCCGGCCGCTCCAGCAGGGCGGCGAACTGGAGCACCACGCCCTCGATGTCGGCCGTGAGGCTGCCCCGGTCGTGGATCTCGATCTCGTCGAAGATGAGGGCGACCGCGTCGACCACCAACTCGTGTTTGCTCGCCCAGCGCCGGTACAGCGTCGTCTTGGCGACGCCCGCGCGTGCGGCGACGTCCCCCATCGACAGCTTGGACCAGCCCAGTTCCACCAGCGCCGCCCGCGTCGCCAGCAGGATCGCGGTGTCGGCCGCGGCGCTGCGGGGGCGGCCGGAACGGGCGGGACTGTCGTGGCGGCGGCTCAGCATGCCCGCGACCATACCCGTCGGTAGCCAATCCGTTGTGAGTCAGTTCACCGGATGAATCTCACACGTACGGGGGAGGTTGCGGTTACGCTACGACCCGTAGCGAAAGACCGTTTCTTCTCAGGCGGTTCTTGAGCGACGACCACTGGTACGGGGTGGGGACCCCTACCGAACCCATGTCCCCCACGGGGGACTTGCCCCGTTCGTGTTCAGGTCATGCGCGGGGCCAGGTGAGGCGTGACGACCGTGTCCGCCCGTGCGCCCCGCAGCCCGCGGGGGGTCCGGAGGTGGGCGCGGTTCTGTGTGGGCGGTGCGAACTGTCCGATTGCTTTTCACTTGCGCGCGCGGAGAGGGGAGGATGTACTCATGCAGCCTAGGAACATGTCCATGAGCGGCGTCGTCGATCTCGCCGCGGTGAAGGCGGCCGGTGAGGCCAAGGCCAAGGCCGAGCAAACCCGCGCCGAGGCGGCCCGTCGGGGCGACACCGGTGCCGTACCCCCCTCCAGCCTGGTGATCGACGTCGACGAGGCGGGCTTCGAGCGCGACGTCCTCCAGCGCTCCGCCGAGGTCCCGGTCGTCATCGACTTCTGGGCCGAGTGGTGCGAGCCGTGCAAGCAGCTCAGCCCCGTGCTGGAGCGGCTGGCCCGGGAGTACAACGGCCGGTTCGTTCTTGCCAAGGTCGACGTCGACGCGAACCAGATGTTGATGCAGCAGTTCCAGATCCAGGGCATCCCGGCGGTCTTCGCCGTGGTGGCCGGCCAGGCGCTGCCCCTCTTCCAGGGCGCGGCCCCGGAGACCCAGATCCGCGAGACCCTCGACCAGCTGATCCAGGTCGGCGAGCAGCGCTTCGGGCTCACCGGCCTGACCGTCGACGCGGAGGCAGGCGCGGCGGACGAGGGCGCCGAGCCGGTGGAGCAGGTGGGTCCGTACGACGCGCTGCTCGAAGCCGCCGTACGAGCCCTGGACGCCAACGACTTCGGCGGCGCCGCGCAGGCGTATCGCAACGTGCTCGCGGACGACCCCGGCAACACGGAGGCCAAGCTCGGTCTCGCCCAGGCCGAACTGCTCGCCCGGGTCCAGGGGTTGGACCCGCAGCAGGTGCGCAAGGACGCGGCGGAGCAGCCCGGCGACGTCGGTGCGCAGATCACCGCCGCCGACCTCGATCTGGTCGGCGGTCATGTGGACGACGCCTTCGGCCGGTTGGTCGAGACCGTACGGCGCACGGCGGGGGACGACCGGGACAAGGCGCGGCTGCGGCTGCTCGAACTCTTCGAAGTGATCGGCTCGGACGACCCCCGGGTGACCGCGGCCCGGTCGGCACTCGCCCGGGTTCTTTTCTGACGCCGCACCGGCTCCGTGCCGCCCTCCCGGGCGGCGCGTAACGATTTGCCCAACCGAAGACACCGACGACCCCGTTTTACCAAAACTTGGTAAAACGGGGTTGCTGTTACTGCGAGTAAATCAACCGGCTTGTTCTGTCCGGTTATTGGCGGTATTCGCGAGTTCTGTCGGGGCGATTCGAGGCACCCTGCGTGCCCGCCCGACGGCGCCCCGTCGCCCCTCGGACAGCCTCCCATTACCAGCCAGTAACGAACCCCCTTGTGTCCCGAGCGCGAATACACCACGATCGTCCACGCTCGGTCCAACAGCGCACCGGCGCGGCGATCCGGCCGTGGCCACCGCGAGTTGGATCCCCACCGGGCGGGCCGGCGGAGCAGTGGCGCCGACCCACGGACAGGGGGGTTCCCGCCGACCGGCGGGGCCTGTCCGGCGGCCACGCGCCACGCGTGGTCCAGTGGTTGTCGCTCGGGGGTGATCGTCGGTGATTCTGACGCGGCCCGGTCCGCGTGAACGCACGGACGCTCTCCTTCCCGAGGACGTAGCACTTCTCCCATCCCAGGACGGGCCGAGGCCCGATCCGGAGATGTACGTCCGAGAAGGAGGAAAGTGATGGAGTCCCAAGCACGTGGCGGGACCAGATGGAAGCGGTTCGCCGTCGTCATGGTGCCGAGCGTGGCCGCCACGGCCGCGATAGGTGTCGCTCTCGCACAGGGCGCGCTCGCCGCGTCGTTCAGTGTGTCGGGGCAGAGTTTCAAGGTCTCGGCCGACCAGTTGGTGGGCCAGGACTTCGTTCAGTACGGCAGCCTCGCCGACGGCACCGATCTCAAGGGCAACAAGACGGCCCATCCGGTGGCCGTTTCCGGCTTCAGCTCGGCCACGATCAGCAACATGTGCCAGTCGGTGGTCACTCCGGACGTCCCGATCTTCGGCAACATCAGCCTTGAGCTGCGTGCCGGCCGGGACACCCAGAAGCCGGTCAAGGCGACCAACCTGTATCTGGACGTCGCCCAGCTCGAAGCCGACGCCAAGTTCAAGAACATCGACATCGGTGTGGCGGCCGGCGACACGAGGATCCAGCCGGGGACCGAGAAGAAGGTCAACCCGTTCGGCTTCGCGCAGCGCGCCGAAGAGGCGACGCTGACCGATGTGAGGCAGACGGCGTGGGCGACCACGGCCGGCACCTTCGAGCTCAGCGGTCTGAGCCTGAAGCTGCACAAGGGCGTCAAGGAGTGCTACTAGACCCTGACCGGGTCCTGAGCACTTCGCCCCCTGGGCGGGCGCGCCCCGTCTGACGCGGTCGCGTCCGCCCACTCCCCAAATCTCTCACAGCAACACCGGTACCAGGGAGCTGTTTTCCATGAGCGCCGAGTCTTCGGAGCCCCGCGGCCGATTCACGTACTGGCGGCTGCGCTTCCGCGCCTGGCGGGGTACTCGGCCTTTCTGGGCGGGGCTTCTGACACTCCTGAGCGGAGTGCCGATCGCCTACTTCCCTTACGCCGAACTGAAGTTGGGCCATCTCACCCTGACGATGGCCACCACGGCGGGCGCCGGCTCGCTGATCATCGGTGTCCTGCTCGTCACGCTGGGTCTGACGATGTGGTTCCAGAGCATCGTGCGGGTCTTCGCCGGCGTCGCCACGATCCTCCTGGGACTCGTCTCGATCCCCGTGTCCAACCTCGGTGGATTCATGATGGGCGCCATCCTCGCCCTCATCGGCGGAGGTCTCTCCATATCGTGGGCGCCCGGCCGGCCGGTGGATCCGGACGAGGAGCACGCCGACGATCCGGGTGACGGCCGGCCGGCCAAGCACGCGGCCGTACGGCGGCAGACGTTCACACCCGACGGTGCCGTCGACCAGGGCACCCCGGACGGGGGCGGGGACGACCCTTTTCTCCCCGGCCCGCATGACGGGGGCCCGAATCTGACGGACACGACTGTCCATGCCAACGGCGGGAGGAACAGTGCGGGGTGAGGACACGCGGTCGGAGACGGCCGGCGGCGGGCAGGCCCGCGAGAGAAGCGGCCCGCGCCACGCCGCCCCCAGGAAGTCGCTGCTGACGAAGCTCCAGATCCCGGCCGGCAAGGCGTTCGCACTGGCCGCGATGCCCACGGCGGTGTTCGTCGGGATGGGGCTGACGCCCCGGCTCGCGCTCGCCGAAGGCGACAAGGACATCCCGTTCGCGCCGGGGCCGTGCGTCACGCGTTCCGACGAGCCGCCGGAGGAGTCGGCGTCGCCGTCCGAGAAGCCGTCCGAGAAGCCGTCGGACGAGGCGTCAGGCGATTCGTCCGGGGATCCGTCAGGGGATTCCACGGACGGGCCGAAGCCTCCCGCGGGCGATGACGGGGACGACGACGGTCCCGAGCCCTCGCCCGGGGGGACGCCGCCCGCGTCCGACGCGGACAAGCCCGCCGCGCCCAAGGAGCCCGCGCCGGAGCCGAGCGGTTCGAAGTCCAAGGACCCGCTGGACCCGCTGGGTCTGGGGGACGCGCTGGGCGACCTTCTCGGCGTACCGGAGAAGGAGACGGACGAGCCGGCCGACCCGTCGCCCGAGAAGCCCGACGAGGAGAAGCCCGCGGACTCCGGCACGGACGCCGGTGCAGGGACGGACAAGCCCGACAGCGACAAGCCGCGGTCGGACGCGGACTCCGACTCGGACTCCGACAAGTCCGGTGACGACGACAGCGCCGCCGACCGCACCGAGGACGCCATCAGGGACGCCGCGGACAAGGCCGGGGCTGAGGTCGAGGAGCTGGACGACGCCGCGAAGGGCCTCGAAGCCCGCAAGGACGACGACATCCCCGAGGGCGCCGACGGCAAGCCGCGCTTCCCCTGCCCGGAGGCCGACCCGGAGGCGCTGGCCGCCGCTGAACTGGAGCCCGGCATCCCGCTGTTGCCGGACGACCCGTGGAAGCTGGAGAGCACCAAGCTCACGCTGCGGGGTCTGGACTACCACGGCATCGTCGAGGTGAAGACGGGCAGCGGCAAGATCAAGAAGGCCCTGAAGTTCACATCCTCGGAGGTGGACATCAAGGACCTGCACCAGAAGGTTGTCTACCCGGAGGGCCGCACGGCGCACGTGGCGAGCAGGCAGGGCTCCACGTCGACCATCCGCGACGGCCAAGTCACCATGTACACAGAGAAGTTGACGGGCAATCTGTTCGGGCTGATCCCGATCGAGTTCAGCCCCGACACCCCGCCCCCGCTCAACGTCCCGTTCGCGTTCTTCACGGACGTCGAGGTCCTTCAGGCGGGCCAGTTCGGCGGCACACTCACCGTTCCCGGACTCAACAACTACATCACCGACTGACGCGCACGCGCGTCGAGAAGACGCCGCCGTCCCCCCACGCACGACGGGCCGCACAGCTGACTGTGCGGCCCGCTCTGCGGTCGGTGTCCGGCCCCTGTTCAGCCCTGGACGACGCGGGTGTCTCCCAGCCGGTGGACACGCACCATGTTCGTCGTGCCGGGGACGCCGGGCGGCGAGCCGGCCGTGATGATCATCGTGTCCGACTCGCTGTAGCGCTGAAGCTTCAGCAGCTCCGCGTCCACGAGGTCGACCATCGCGTCGGTGGTGTTCACGTGCGGTACGACGAAGGACTCCACGCCCCAGCTCAGCGAGAGCTGGTTGCGCGTCGCGGGGTCCGAGGTGAAGGCGAGGATCGGCTGAATGGTGCGGTAGCGCGACAGCCGGCGGGCGGTGTCGCCGGACTGGGTGAACGCGACCAGCGCCTTGCCGCCCAGGAAGTCCGCGATCTCGCACGCCGCGCGGGCGACCGAACCACCCTGCGTACGGGGCTTCTTGCCCGCCACGAGCGGCTGGAGGCCCTTGGACAGCAGCTCGGTCTCGGCCGCGACGACGATCTTCGACATAGTCTTGACCGTCTCGATCGGATACGCGCCGACGGACGACTCCGCCGACAGCATGACCGCGTCGGCCCCGTCCAGGATCGCGTTCGCCACGTCCGACGCCTCGGCGCGCGTCGGGCGGGAGTTGGTGATCATCGACTCCATCATCTGGGTCGCCACGATCACCGGCTTGGCGTTGCGGCGGCACAGTTCGATGAGGCGCTTCTGCACCATCGGGACCTTTTCGAGCGGATACTCGACCGCCAGGTCGCCACGGGCCACCATGATGCTGTCGAACGCGGCGACGACAGCCTCCATGTTGGCGACGGCCTGCGGCTTCTCGACCTTCGCGATGACGGGGACCCGGCGGCCCTCCTCATCCATGATCTTGTGTACGTCGTTGATGTCGTCCGCGTCGCGCACGAAGGACAGCGCGATCATGTCGCAGCCCATCCGCAGGGCGAAGCGCAGGTCCTCGACGTCCTTCTCGGAGAGCGCCGGCACATTGACCGCCGTACCCGGCAGGTTGATGCCCTTGTGGTCGGAGATGACCCCGCCCTCGACGACCAGCGACTTGACCCGCGGGCCCTCGACCTCGGTCACCCGGAGTTCGACGTTGCCGTCGTTGATCAGGATCTGGTCGCCCTTGGTGACATCGCCCGGCAGGCCCTTGTAGGTGGTGCCGCAGATGCCCTTGTCGCCGGGGACATCCTCGGTCGTGATGATGAACTCGTCGCCGCGCATCAGCTCGACGGGACCCTCGGCGAAGGTCTCCAGACGGATCTTCGGGCCCTGGAGGTCGACGAGCACGCCCACGGCCCGGCCGGTGGCCTCGGCCGCCTTCCGGACGCGGTGGTACCGCTCCTCGTGCTCGGGATGGGACCCGTGGCTCATATTCAGTCGGGCCACGTTCATACCGGCCTCGATGAGCGCTTTCAACTGCTCGTACGAGTCGACGGCGGGGCCAAGTGTGCAGACAATTTTGGAACGGCGCATAAGGCGGATCCTATCGGTTTGTTTCGCCACGGAATATTCCGTCTGGCGGAAAGTACAAATGGGCGGGGTGGCGCTCAGGCGTCGACCAATGCGAAGGTCTGGCGGGCGATCTCCATTTCCTCATCCGTCGGTACGACGGCGACCGCGACGCGCGCGTGTGCCGGCGACACGAGGCGCGGTTCGCCGGACCGTACGGAGTTGAGCTCCGCGTCCACGACCAGCCCCAACCCGTCCAGTCCGGCCGTCGCGGCTTCCCGTACGGGCGCCGCGTTCTCGCCGACGCCCGCGGTGAACACCACCGCGTCCACCCGGCCGAGTACCGCGTAATAGGCGCCGATGTACTTCTTCAGCCGGTGGATGTAAATGCCGAAGGCCAGCCGGGCCCGCTCGTCACCCTCGTCCACCCGGCGGCGGATCTCCCGCATGTCGTTGTCGCCGCACAGTCCCATCAGCCCGCTCTTCTTGTTGAGCAGTTCGTCGATCTCGTCGGTGTCCATTCCCGCGACCCGCTCCAGATGGAAGACCACCGCCGGATCGATGTCTCCGGAGCGCGTACCCATCACCAGCCCCTCCAAGGGGGTCAGCCCCATCGAGGTGTCCACGCAGCGCCCGCCGGCGACGGCCGACGCCGACGCCCCGTTGCCCAGGTGCAGCACGATCAGGTTCAGCTCCTCCGGCGGGCGGCCCAGCAGCTCGGCCGTGCGCCGGGAGACATACGCGTGCGACGTGCCGTGGAAGCCGTAGCGCCGGATCCGGTGCGCGTCGGCCGTCTCGACGTCGATCGCGTACCGCGCGGCGTGCTCCGGCATCGTCGTGTGGAACGCGGTGTCGAAGACCGCGACCTGCGGCAGGTCGGGACGGAGCGCCCGCGCCGTCCTGATGCCGGTGATGTTCGCCGGGTTGTGCAGCGGCGCTACGGGCACCAGCCGCTCGATCTCCGCGAGTACGGCGTCGTCGATCACCGTCGGGGCGCTGAACTCCGCCCCGCCGTGCACCACCCGGTGACCGATCGCCGCCAGATCGGGGGAGTCGATGCCGGTGCCGTCCAGGGCCAGTTCGGCGGCGACGGCCTTCAGTGCCTGCTCGTGGTCGGCGATCCGCTCCGTACGCTCGCGCGCGCCCTCGCCGGCCGGCGTGTGCACCAGGCGCGAGGTGCTCTCGCCGATGCGCTCGACGAGACCGACGGCGAGACGGGTGCCGTCACGCATGTCCAGCAGCTGGTACTTCACCGACGAGGAGCCGGAGTTGAGTACGAGGACTCGGGTGGCCTGCGAGGTCACGGGTGGTTCGCCTTTCGGGGAGGGAGCGTTGTGCGGGACCGGTGCGGACGGGTGCCCAGGCGGTACGGCCCTGGGCTCACGCGCCGTCGCCCTGCGCCTGGACGGCCGTGATGGCCACGGTGTTCACGATGTCCTGGACGAGGGCGCCGCGCGAGAGGTCGTTCACCGGCTTGCGCAGCCCCTGCATCACCGGGCCCACCGCCACCGCGCCCGCCGAACGCTGCACGGCCTTGTACGTGTTGTTGCCGGTGTTCAGGTCGGGGAAGATCAGCACCGTCGCGCGCCCCGCCACCTCCGAGTCCGGCAGCTTCGTCGCGGCCACGCTCGGATCCACTGCGGCGTCGTACTGGATCGGCCCCTCGATCTTCAGCTCCGGCCGCGCCGCGCGCACCAGCTTCGTCGCCTCGCGCACCTTGTCGACGTCGGCGCCGGAGCCCGAGGTCCCCGTCGAGTACGAGAGCATCGCGATCCGGGGCTCGACCCCGAACCGGGACGCCGTCTCGGCGGCCTGCACCGCGATGTCCGCGAGCTGCCGGGCGTCCGGGTCCGGGATGACGGCGCAGTCGCCGTACACCAGCACCTTGTCGGCCAGGCACATGAAGAAGACCGAGGAGACACTGGACGACGGCGAAGAAGCCCGCCCGTCGCCCGCCACCACGCCGCCCGGCGCGGCGCCCTTCGTCTTTATGATCTCGAACGCCGGGCGGATCGTGGCCGCCGTCGAGTGGACCGAGCCCGACACCATGCCGTCGGCCAGACCCGCGTCGACCATCAGGGTGCCGAAGTAGTTCACGTCGGCCACCACGTCGTACGCCAGCTCCACCGTTACACCCCGGTGGGCGCGCAACTCCGCGTAGCGCACGGCGAACCGCTGCCGCAGCTCGTCCTCCGCCGGGTCGATGAGCTGGGTGCCCGCCAGGTCGATACCGAGATCGGCGGCCTTCTTGCTGATGACGTCGACGTCCCCGAGGAGCGTCAGGTCGCACACGTCGCGGCGCAGCAGTATGTCGGCCGCGCGCAGCACCCGCTCCTCCGTGCCCTCCGGCAGGACGACCCGGCGGCGTACGGCACGGGCCTGCTCCAGCAGGTCGTGCTCGAACATCATCGGCGTCACCCGGCCGCTGCGTACCACCGACATCCGCGCCAGCAGGTCGCCGGTGTCCACGTACCGCTCGAAGAGCCCCAGGGCGGTCTCCGCCTTCCGGGGCGTATCGGCGTTCAACTTCCCTTCCAGCGCGAAGAGTTCACCGGCCGTCGGGAAGGACCCCGCGACCACCGAGACGACCGGTGTGCCGGGCGCCAGCCGGGAGGCGAGCGTGAGGACCGAGTCGGCCGGCCGCTCGTCCAGCGTCAGCAGAACGCCCGCGATGGGCGGCGTCCCCGCCGAGTGCGCGGCGAGCGCGCCCACCACCAGATCCGCCCGGTCCCCCGGTGTCACCAGCAGACAGCCCGGCGTCAGCGCGTTCAGCATGTTCGGCAGCATCGCCCCGCCGAAGACGAAGTCGAGCGCGTCGCGCGCCAGCCCCGCCTCGTCACCGAGCAGCACCGTGCCGCCGAGGGCCCGGGTGATCTGCGAGACGGTCGGGGCGGCCAGCGCCGCCTCGTCGGGGAGCGTGTAGCAGGGCACCGGCAGCTGCTGCCCGAGCTGCGCGTCGATCGTGTCGCGGTCCTCGGGGGCGACCCGGTTCACGACCATCGCAAGGATGTCGCAGCCGAGCACCGCGTACGCCCGGTGGGCGTTGCGCGCCTCGGCCTGTACGGACTCGGCGTGCTGGCCCTTGCCGCCGACCACCGGTATCACCGAGGCGCCGAACTCGTTGGCCAGCCGCGCGTTGAGCGACAGCTCGTCGGGCAGCTGGGTGTCGGCGAAGTCGGTGCCGAGGACGAGCACCACCTCGTAATCCCTGGCGACCTCGTGGAAGCGCCGCACGAGCTGCTGGACCAGCTCGTCCGTACCGCCGTCGGCCTGGATACCGGCTGCCTCCGCGTACCCGAGGCCGTAGCCGGACGCCGGGTCCTGCGAGAGGCGGTAACGGGCGCGCAGCAGATCGAAGAGGCGGTCGGGGCCGTTCGCGTGGACCAGCGGGCGGAAGACACCCACCCGGTCCACCTGACGGGTCAGGACCTCCATGACCCCCAGCTCGACGACCTGCCGGCCGTCGCCGCGGTCGATCCCGGTCACGTACACGCTGCGTGTCACGCGCGCTCTCCTGTTCGGCGAAGATGGTGGAGGTGGTGCGGACCGGCAGTGGTGGGGCGGGAGGAAATTCCTGTTTCTGCCGTTAGGCCCGTTAGGGTGGCACAGCCCTCTTGACAATACCTGTGAGGGTAGGTACGGCGCCTCCGAGACAGGACCTGGACAGGCCCCTGGCAGGACCCGCACCGGACCACATCCTTAGCGAGCAGGAGACACAGCGCGATGCGTATCGGAGTTCTCACCGCAGGCGGCGACTGTCCCGGCCTGAACGCCGTGATCCGTTCGGTCGTCCACCGCGCCGTGACCGGGCACGGGGACGAGGTCATCGGCTTCGAGGACGGCTTCAAGGGGCTGCTCGACGGCCACTACCGCCCCCTCGACCTCGACTCCGTCAGCGGCATCCTGGCGCGCGGCGGCACGATCCTCGGCTCGGCCCGGCTGGAGCGCGGGCGGCTGCGGGAAGCCGCCGAGAGCGCGGACGAGTTGGGGCGAAAGTACGGCATCGACGCGCTCATCCCGATCGGCGGCGAGGGCACCCTCACGGCGGCCCGGATGCTCGCCGACGCGGGGATGCCCGTGGTGGGCGTACCGAAGACGATCGACAACGACATCTCGTCCACCGACCGCACGTTCGGCTTCGACACGGCCGTGATGGTGGCCACCGAGGCCATCGACCGCCTCAAGACCACGGCCGAGTCGCATCAGCGCGTGATGGTCGTCGAGGTGATGGGCCGGCACGCCGGATGGATCGCCCTGGAGTCGGGCATGGCGGGCGGCGCACACGGCATCTGTCTGCCGGAGCGGCCGTTCGAGGTCGACAGCATCGTGAAGATGGTCGAGGAACGCTTCGCGCGCGGCAAGAAGTTCGCGGTCATCTGCGTCGCCGAGGGCGCGCATCCGGCGGAGGGCTCGATGCACTACACGAAGGGCGAGATCGACCAGTTCGGCCACGAGCGCTTCCAGGGCATCGGCAACCGCCTCGCGGGCGAACTGGAGCGGCGCATGGGCAAGGAGGCCAGGCCGGTGATCCTCGGGCATGTGCAGCGCGGGGGCACACCGACGGCGTACGACAGGGTGCTGGCGACGCGCTTCGGCTGGCACGCGGTGGAGGCGGTGCACAACGGCGACTTCGGCAAGATGACGGCGCTGCACGGGACGTCGGTGGCGATGGTGCCCCTGGCGGAGGCGGTCACCCGCCTGAAGACGGTCCCGGAGAACCGCATGTTCGAGGCGGAGTCGGTCTTCTAGCCCTTGTCGACGATCTTCCAGGACGGGTCCGACGACGCGCTCCCGCGGGAAACCGGTTCACTCCCCGCGGGAGGAGCGTTCTACCCCTTCACCGCGCCCCCGAGCGCGAAGCCACCGCCCAGCCGGCGTGAGATCAGGATGTAGAGCAGCAGCACCGGCGTGGAGTAGAGGATCGAGAACGCCGCGAGCTGCCCGTAGATCACCGAGCCGTAGTTGCCGAAGAACGTGAAGATCGAGACGGACGCGGGCAGTTGGTCGGGCGACAGCAGCAGCATGAAGGGGACGAAGAAGTTCCCCCAGAGCTGGATGAACGTGTAGATCATCACGACCGTCATGCCCGGCCCCATCAGCGGCAGCACGATCCGGGTCAGCGTCTGGAGCATCGACGCCCCGTCCGTCCACGCCGCCTCCTCCAGGACGGTCGGCACCCCGTCCATGAAGTTCTTCATCAGCCAGATGGAGAAGGGCAGTTGGGAGGTGGCGAGGAAGAGCGACGTGCCGTACATCGTGTCGATCAGATTGACCTGGACGAACAGCCCGTACACCGGGACCATGATCGCGGTGATCGGCAGACACGTCGTGAACAGGATGGTCAGCAGATACGGGCGGCTGAACCGCGAGCGGTAACGGGACAGCGGATACGCCGCCAGGGCCGCGCACGCCACCGTCAGCAGCGTCGCACTGCCGCACAGCAGCAGGCTGTTGAGCATCGGCGTGAACGTGATCTCGTCGGTGAGGACGGCGCTGAAATTCTCCGTCGTCGGCGAGGACGGCAGCCGTACCCGCAGGTCCGCCCCGGCGTCGAGCGAGGACAGCACCAGCCACAGCAGCGGAAGCAGGAAGGCCACGGCCACCACGACCAGAGCCGCGTCCGATGCGAGCCGGACACGTGTGGCGCGCTTCATCACACCTCCACCTTGAGCAGGCGTACGTAGACGATCGAGAACAGCGCGCCCACGAGAAGCAGCAGCAGCGCGACCGCCGTGCCATACCCGATCAGGCTCTTGAGGAACGCCTGGTCGTACATGAACACCGGCAGCGTCTGGCTCCGGTTGCCCGGCCCGCCGCGTGTCATCGCCCAGATCAGACCGAAGACGGACAGCGTGGAGAGGGTGTTGAGCATCAGATTGGTGCCGATGGAACGCCGGATCATCGGCAGCGTGATGTGCCACAGCCGGCGCACCCCGTTGGCGCCGTCGACCTCCGCCGCCTCCGTGATGTCCTTCGGGATCTCGGACAGCGCGGCGGAGTAGATCAGCATGGAGAACGCCGTGCCGCGCCATACGTTGGCGAACGACACCGCCAGGATCGGCAGGGTGAACAGCCAGTTCTGGGACGGCAGATGGAGCCAGTCCAGGATGGCGTTCAGCGTCCCCTCGCGGCGGAAGAACGCGTACAGCAGGAACGCCGCGACGATCTCCGGCAGCACCCACGCCGCGATGACGACGGCACCCGTCGCGGTGCGCACCGGCCGGGACGCGGCCCGCATCAGCCCGGCCAGCGCCAGCCCGATGGTGTTCTGGCCGACGATCGACGACACGAAGGTGAAGACGAGCGTCAGCCAGACCGCGTTACGGAAGTTGTCGTCCGCGAAGGCCCGCCGGAAGTTGGCCAGGCCGACGAAGTCCGAGGTGGACGAGCCGGTCAACTGCGTGTTGGTGAAAGCGATCCAGACGCAGTAGCCGATCGGCCCGGCGAGGAACAGGAGCAGCAGCAGCGTCGCGGGGGCGAGCGGCAGCCAGCGCAACGCCCGCGCCCTGGGACCGCCGCGGCTCTCGCGCCCGTCGGCCGGCGCGGCGGGCCCGCCCTTGCTCACGGGCCCGCCCGCCGTACTCACCGCACTCACGGTGCCGCCGCCGGCACCGCCGCGGCAGGCGTGCTCACTTCTCGGCCACCGCGCCGTCGGCGATGGTCCTCAACTGCTCGTCGTACTCCTTCGCCGCCTCGGCCGCGGACGCGTCCCCCGTCGTCACCGACTCCATCGCCTCGCCGATCGCGGACGACACCTGCGGGTAAACGGGCAGCGCGGGGCGGTAGTTGGTCACCTCGACGAGCTTGGTGAAGAAGTCGATACCGGGCATCGACTTCAGATACTTGGGATCGGCCGCCACATCCTTACGGACGGCGATCTGCGCGCCGACGACATCCCACTCGACGGCGTTCTCCTTCGTCTGCTGCGTCTTGATGAACTCGAAGGCCAGGTCGGGGTTCTGGGCCTTCTGCGGGATCGACCACGCCCACCCGCCGGACATCGACACGCTGCCGGGCGCCTGCCCGTTCTGCGTCGGCATCGGTGTCTGGGCCAGCTCGGTGGACCACTCGGGCCACTCCTTGGGGCCCTCGTTGATCCAGTTCTGCCCCATCCAGGAGCCGTCGAGGGAGATCGCCAGCTTGCCATCGGGGAAGAACTCGGTCGCCACGCGCGTACCGATGTTGGGGTCGAGCGCGTCGGATACGTCGGGCCCCAGCTTCTCTGAGTACACGGTCCGTACGAAGTCGAGCGCGTCCGTGAAGCCCTTGTCGCCCGCGACCCACTTCTTCGACGCCGGGTCGTAGAGCGGGTCCGCGCCCGTGCCGTACAGCAGCATCTCGAAGCCCTGCATCACCGCGGCCTCGCCGGGGCCCTTGCCGGTGTAGACGTTGAGGGGGATCACGTCCGGGACCTCGCGCTTGACGGTGCGCGCCGCGTCCAGGACCTCCGCCCAGTCCTTGGGCCGCCAGTCGGCTGGCAGCCCCGCCTTGGCGAAGATCTTCTTGTTGAACCAGAGGCCACGGGTGTCCGTGCCGTCCGGTACGCCGTACGTCTTGCCGTCCTCCGCCTTGGCGGCCGACTTCGCCGTGTCGACGAACTGGTCCCAGGAATCCCACTTGTCCAGATACTCGTCCAGCGGGCGCAGATAGCCGGCCTTGATGTCGGAGTTGATACGGAAGGTGTCCTCGTAGACCAGGTCTGGCGCGGTCTTCGGGGAGCGCATCATCTGCTGCGCCTTGGTGGCGTAGTCGTTGTCGGGGGCCTGGATCGGTATCAGTTCGACCTTCTTGCCCGGATTGGCCTTCTCGAACTGCTTCTTCATGGACTCCAGATAGTTGTCCTTGAAGCGGATCTTGTTGTCCGTCGATCTGTTGTAGGCCACCTTCACGGTGTCCGGATCGCTGCCGGACCCGCCGCCGCACGCCGTGAGCGCACCGGCGGCGAGGACCGTGACGAGGATCAGTGGGGCGGTGGGGCGCACGGGCACGACCTCCTCTTAATAGGTCCTGTCCGGCGGATCTTCGCGGGCCCGGAACGCCTGGCACGGCACCTCGCCGCGTTGCCGAAGTGCCCACAGGAAACCACCCTGCGGGCACTTCGGCGCCTTGCG
>NZ_JBHXRX010000004.1:208266-213597 GCF_042714995.1 Streptomyces sp. NPDC058665 | reverse complement strand
CCCTTGGGGGCTACGGGGGAGTTGGCGACCGACGACAACGGAGGGGGCACCTCCCGTGCCCCCCTCGGGGGCTACGGGGGAGAGCGTGCGTGCCAGGGACCGCGAGCCCGGCAAGATCCAAACGACAGACCCTGAGCGAGCGAACAGCCCCGGCGTGGCGGCGTCAGCCCGTACCGCCCGTACGGATCGCCCGGGTCAGGAAGTAGTCGCGCGCGTCGTCGTAGCAATCCGTACGCCAGCCGGTGGCGTCCAGCGTCGGTCGCAGGTTCGCCTCCGCCAGCGGGTCGTCGGGGCTGAGGGGACGGCCGTGCCGGGCGGCGCGCTCGGCGCGGCCCGACGGGTGGAAGAGCAGGAGGGTGCCGCCCGGTCTGACGACGCGGGCCCACTCGCACAGGGCGGCGGGCGGGTCGGCGACGTGGTTGAGCAGCCCCGCCGAGAAGATGCCGTCGACCGTCCCCGAAGGCAGCGGCAGACGCAGGCAGTCGGCGATCAGCAGACGCGCGGAGCCGCCGCGCCCTTCGCGGGCCGCCGCCGCGAGCATGGCGGGGGTGACGTCCACACCGAGGACCGTGCCCTTGTCCCCCACCTCCTCGCGCAGGGCGGGCAGGACGCGTCCGGTGCCGCAGCCCACGTCCAGCGCGGTCTGCCCGGGGCGCAGTCCCATGCGGGAGACAGCGGACACGTACGCCGGGGTGTCGGCGGCGAAGCGCGCCTCCCAGCGGTCCGCCTTCGGGGTGAAGAACGCCCGGCTCGCGGTGTGTTCGGCCCGTGCCGCGACGAGCGCGGCGAACCGGGCGAGCACGCGGTCCCGGTGCGGAGCCAGCGCGGCGAGGGCGGCCGGTGTGGTCTCCCGGAGGCCGGGACCGCACCGTCCGGCAGGTCCATGGTGTCGCCGTGCCAGTGCAGGACCTCCAGCCGCGCGGGCGTCCCCGCGAACAGCGGATCGGTGGCTGCCGGATGCCGTGTGCGTACCTCGCCCCATCCCACCTGGACCCCCGAGCCGGTACGGGCGGCTGCCCCCGCCGCCACGGCCAGCAGCTGCGCGCCCAGACAGACTCCCAGCACGGGCGCCTCGGCGGCCAACGCCGCACGCAGCAGGGTGAGTTCGGCGGCACGGGTGGGGAAGCCGTCGTCGCCGTACGCCGCCATCGGCCCGCCCATCACGACCAACGCCTCGATTCCGACGAGGCTTTCAGGCAGCGGATCCCCCGCCCACACCCGGCACAACCGCGTCCGCAGCCCGGCCCTGTCGAGCGCGGCGCCGATCGCGTACGGCCCCTCCTCCGGTACGTGCTGCACCACCAGCACCGCCATGACCCCGCCCCCTGTCCGCAGATGCGACCCCGAACACCGCGATCCGACAGTACACCAAGGGCAGATGGGGGATATCTGATCGCATCTGCGTTTCTCGCCACCGGGTGGAACTACGCCTGTCGCGGCGGGATGTTGTGGTTGACGCGGAATCTGTTCTCGGGGTCGTAGAACGCCTTGGCGGACCGGAGCCGTTCGTAGACCGCCGGGTCGTACGCCTCGCGGGTCCGCCGGGCCGTGGCGTCGGCGGGGCCGAGGAAACCCGGGTGTCTTCGCCGGCTCAGCCAGGGCGCGAGAACCTCGAAGAGTTCCTGGCCCGTGTTCGCGTACGACGACACGTCCTCGCCCGGAGGGGCGACGGCAAGCGCGAGGACGGTGAACGCGGCGTCGCGGCGTCCGCCCACCGCGTTGGCCGTGACCGGCGGGCGGGCGTACGCGCCGCCGAGCTGCCGGATGTCGATCATGTTGATCCGGTTTCCCGGGTCGGTGCCGATGTGATCGACGATCGCGCGGACGGTGTCCCGGGTCATCTCGTCGAGGAGCCCGAAGTGTTCGACGGCGGCCATGGGGTCGGTGGGATCCATTCCGATGGATCCGAATTCGGTGTACGGCATCGTGGAAACGGTGTCCATCAAGGGCGTCGCGGCCTGACGCAAAGGGGCGATCAGCCGCTCCCCCTCCTCTTCCCCGCCGACGTAGGAGAGCTGGATCGCCACCACGGTCTTGCCCCGCATGAACCCAGGAAGGTCGGGCAGCGGAGGGAAGTTGAGAAACACGATTCCCGAAGCCAGATCATCAGGAACCGTCGAGGTGAAGCGCCGGTACGCCTCGAACACCGCGCCGGCGTCCGAGCCCGAGAAGAAGAGCGCGCCCGCGTAAAGGTGCGTCACGGGGAAGAGAGCGAACTCCATCGCGGTGACCACACCGAAGTTGCTCTTGCCTCCGAGCAGGGCCGAGAACAGGTCGCTCTCCGACGTCGCCGAGACGTGCCGCGGCTCGCCGTCCGCCGTGACGACCTCGATCCGGGTGACATGGTCCGAGGCCCACCCGTACTTGCGTCCCATGGTGATGCTGCTCCCGCCGCCGAGCGTGTAGCCCACGACTCCGACGCCCGACGAGGAGCCGGCGAGCGGCGCGAGGCCGTGCGCGGCGGCGTCGGTGACGAGCTGCTGGAAACGGACTCCCGCCTGGACGCGAGCCGTCCGCGCTTCGGGGTCGATCGTGAGGTCCGACATCCGCGCCGTGGTGATCAGCAGCGTGTCCTCGGTCGCGGGCAGCGAGGGGCCGTGGCCGGTACCGAGCACCGCGATGTTCAGCCCGAGCCTCGCGGCGGCGCGCACGGCCAGGGACACGTCGTGGGGGCTCGTCGCTCCGACGGCCACCGCGGGGTGGTGCGTGACGGCCAGGTTGAAGACCGCGCACTCGTCGCCGTAACCGTCCGCGCCGGGTGTCAGGACGGGGCCGGCGGCCTCGGCGGCGAGAGCGGCCAGCTCCCGTTCCCAGCGGTCGCGGTCGGGTGCGCCGTTCGATTCCTCTCGGGCCATGACGATGCCTTTCCGCGCCGGCCTGCCGACGCCGCGCGTGCTCGACCGTTGATTCAGCACGGGCACGTTATCATCACATTTGCCCAAATTTGGTGTTGTGGTTGACCGTTACTCCTCACCGGCTGACGTGCCCGCCTGTCACCCATGGCGTGGCTACAGGAGTGGAACCCATGAGCGACCCAACGGCCGCCGACACCGGCTGGACCTGGTACCGGCCGATGAGGGCGCGCAGTGCCGATGAGCGCGCCCGCAGCTCGACCGAACTGGAGCTCCTCTTCGACCTGTGCTTCGTCATCGCGGTCGCCCAGGCCGCCGCCGCTTTCGAGCACGAGGTCACCTCAGGGCGCATCGGCCACGGAGTCCTCGGCTACGCGATGGTGTTCTTCGCGATCTGGTGGGCCTGGATGAATTTCACCTGGTTCGCCTCCGCCTACGACACCGACGACGTCTTCTACCGGCTGCTGACCCTGGTTCAGATCGGGGGCGCGCTCATCATGGCCGCCGGCGCGGCCAGGGCCCTCGATGACTCCGACTTCGTCCTGGTCGCCATGGGGTACGTGGTCATGCGGCTGGCCATGGTCGCCCAATGGCTGCGCGCCGCCTACTCCGACCGCGAACGGCGGACGTCCAGCCTGCGTTACGCGGCGGGGATCTTCCTCATTCAAATCGGCTGGGTCATCGTCGCGTTCGGTGTGATTCCCGATCTGCCGGTGGCGTTCGTCGTTCTGGCGGTGGGCGAACTCGCGATTCCCCCCTGGGCGGAGCGGACCGCGCCGACCACCTGGCACCCTCGGCACATCGCGGAGCGCTTCGGCCTGTTCACCCTCATCGTTCTCGGTGAGACGGTGGCGGCTGCCGCCGCCGCCATGCGTGCCGCCCTCGACACGGATGTCTCTTTCGGTGATGTCGCGTCGTTGTCGATCGGCGGTCTCGTGACCGTCTTCGCCATGTGGTGGCTGTACTTCGCTTTCGACTCCCCGAGCCGGCTCACCTCGCTGGCGGCTTCGCTGCGCTGGGGATACGGCCACTACGCCCTGTTCGCCTCCGCGGCGGCGGTGGGCGCGGGTCTCAGTGTGAACATCGCGGAGGCCACCGGTCACGTCGAGATCGGCCGGACCGCCGTGGCGGCCGCGTACACGATTCCGGTCGCCGTCTATCTCACGGCGCTCGCGCTGCTGCGCCGCGGCTCGAAGCCGTCCGGGGTCCTCGACACGATGTGGGTACTCGCTCTGCTCGGTCTTCTCGCGGCCACCTTCGCGGACGACCCCGTCCTGATCACCGGTCTCGTCACCGCCGCCCTGGTCGCGGGGGTGGTGACGTACATCCAGCGGAACCCGGCCCGCTGAGTCCCCCGGTGTGAGGGCATCCCGGGCCGAGACCGCTCAGGGCTCACAGGTCGATGACGACTCGTCCTTCGCGCCCGCTCTCTCCGTGGCGTCCTGTGCGTCGGCGATCCTGTCGAGTGGGAACCTCTCGGCGATCGGCTGGGTACGACGGTGTACTCCGCCGCCGTACCGAACGGGCGATAGGACTGGGCGAGATACACCCAGACCCTCTGGCCCACTCGGTCCGGGGCCACGTCCGCACCCACGGCATCGATGACGCCGGCGCCGTCGCCGTGAGGGATGACGCGCGGATAACCCATGGTGGAGCCCCAGTAACCGTGCCGCTTGCCGATGTCGCCCACATGGATTCCGGAGACGGCGACGCGGACCCGGACCTCGTGCGGCCCCGGTTCGGGAACGGGCATCTCGCCGATCTGAAGGACCTCGTGGGCCGGCCCTTGTCGCTCGTAGTAGGCCGCGCGCATCGCGGTCGGGTGAGTGGCCATCACATGCCGCCTTTCCGGTGCCGGATTCCCCGGTGGGGTTCCTTCTCGTTCGCGCCACCGCCGTCCGCTCCATCCTCGGCCGGATGTCCCCGGCCTGCATCGGCGACGCTGCGGGCGCGCACGCACGGTGCGGCCATTCGGCTGAAGCCCGCAGGCAGGTTCCCCCTTCCGGGCGTCCGTCCGCCGGCACGGAATGCTCGGCCCACCCGGAGCGGAACGGTCAACTCCCCATGGTCCAGGGCGTGTTACTCGAACAGGGGTCGTGCGCGAGTGCGGCCGGGTCAATAACTTTGTTCGTGGCGAAGGGCTCCCGGGCGAACCGGCCGGGCGTCCCGCCTGCACCACCATCCGGCGCCCGCAATCCCCGCTCACCTCGCGGGACTGGCTCGACAGCGTGTGGGGGCGCCTGGTGGCTCTGAGCCACCCGTAGACCCGCAGGACTGAGCGGAACGGGCGGCATCGCCGGGGCAGCAGTCTGACGCACCGGCCCTACCGCGCCCGAGCACACCAGTACGGGAGTGGGCCCCCCCACCCCCAAAAGCGGGGGGGGGCCGCCCCACTGGCCCACCGGGGGGGGTTACAAAATGAGTTTGTTGTGGGTGGGGGCCAAACCGCCCGCCCCCCCCCCCACGCGCGGGCCCCCGC